>JBBJNO010000074.1:0-9117 GCA_037720875.1 Luteimonas sp.
GCCGTTTCAGCGCGCCGCCGCAAATCCCGGCGATGCCGGTGATTGTGGTTGCGGCCATCGGCATCCTGGTCAACCTGGGGGCGGCCTGGTTTGTGCGTCATGGTCACGAACAGGATCTCAACCGCCGTGGCGCGTTCCTGCATCTGGTCGCCGACGCCGCGGTGTCGCTCGCGGCGGTCGTGGCCGGCGTGGGCATGCTGACGCTAGGTTGGGCCTGGCTGGATCCTGCGATTGCATTGCTGATTGGCGTGGTGGTCGCAGCCGGTGCGTTCGGGCTGTTGCGCGACGCGTTCAATGCGGCGATGGACGCGGTGCCGCGCAATATTGACCAGACCGCGGTGCGCGCGTTCCTCGGCGGGCAGTCCGGCGTGACCGCGGTGCATCACCTGCACATCTGGTCGCTGGGCGCCGACGAGATCGCGATGACGGCGCACCTGATCCGCCCGGACGATGCCGACCATGATGCGTTCATCGACCGGCTCACCGACGAGCTCGATGCGAACTTCGGCATCAACCATCCCACGCTGCAGATCGAACGCGGCGACGGCTGCGAGCACGACAAGCACGACCGCGCGCCGCACGGCCATTGACCTTGCAGGAGCGGCTTCAGCCGCGAGCTTTGGTAGGTGCGAATTTATTCGCACGCTGTTGCCAAGAGCGTCCGAATAAATTCGGACCTACCAATCAAGAGCTCGCGGCTGAAGCCGCTCCTGCAATCGAGGCCCGCTTTCGGCCATCGCCTATAATTCGCGACTTATGCATTCCAGCCGGAGCCCGTGATGCTTAACGACATCAAGAAAGATGCGCAGACCCGCATGACCAAGAGTATCGAAGGTCTGCGCCACGATTTGACCAAGGTCCGCACCGGGCGCGCCTCGACCGCGCTGGTGGACCATCTCAAGGTGAACTATTACGGATCGGAGATGCCGCTGTCGCAGGTGGCCAGCGTGGCGGTGTCGGATGCGCGTTCGTTGACGATCACGCCGTGGGAAAAGCCGATGGTCGCGGCCGTCGAGAAAGCGATCCTCGCTTCCGATCTGGGCCTGACGCCCAACACCGCCGGCACCGTGATCCGCATCAACCTGCCGGCGCTGACCGAGGAACGCCGCAAGGAGTTGTCCAAACACGTGCACGCCGAAGGCGAAAACGCCAAGGTGGCGATCCGCAACGTGCGCCGCGATGCCAACCAGCAGGTCAAGGACCTGCTGAAGGACAAGAAGATCACCGAGGACGAGCAGAGCCGCAGCGAGGACGACATCCAGAAGCTGACCGACAAGTCGATCAAGGATGTGGATGACGTGGTCAAGGCCAAGGAACAGGAATTGATGGCGGTTTGAAAAGCCGGGAGTCGGGAATGGGGAATCGGGAAAGGCCAGTGTTTTTTGCTCGTCATTCCCGCGAAGGCGGGAACCCATGCTCATTTATTTTCAGAGCGGGAGGATTGCTCTGCGGAAGGTTTCCCGGCATGGGTTCCCGCCTTCGCGGGGTTTTCAACAGCGAAGCTGGTCATGACGAGCAAAAGCCATTGCCGATTCCTCATTCCAATTCCCGATTCCCGATCCCCGGCCCTCCATGAACATCCCGCGCCACCTCGCCGTCATCATGGACGGCAACGGTCGTTGGGCCGAGCGGCGCAAACGGCCACGCATCATCGGCCATCGCGCCGGCGCGCGGGCGGTCAATATCTGCATCGACTTCTGCCTCGAACATGGCATCGCGGCGCTCACCCTGTTCGCGTTTTCCAGCGAAAACTGGGGCCGGCCGGAGGATGAAATCGGCGCGCTGATGAAGTTGTTCATGAACGCGCTGGATCGCGAAGTGGATGAATTGCATCGCCGCGATGTCCGCATCCGTTTCATCGGCGAGCGCGAACGCTTCAGCGGCCGGATCCGCACACGCATGGATGCCGCCGAGTCGCAGACGCACAACAACTCGAAACTGACGCTCACCATCGCCGCCAGCTACGGCGGGCGGCAGGACATCGTGCTGGCGGCGCGCGCATTGGCCGCGGACGTGGCCGCGGGCCGGCTGCAAGCCGGGCAGATCGACGAGGCCGCGGTGCACGCAAGGATGGCGTTATCCGACCTGCCGGCGCCTGACTTGTTCATCCGCACCGGCGGCGACCATCGCATCAGCAACTTCATGCTGTGGCAGATGGCCTACACCGAGTTGTGGTTCACCGAGACATTGTGGCCTGAGCTCGATGCCGCCACACTGCGGCGCGCGCTGGACGACTACGCACGGCGTGAACGCCGTTTTGGCCTCACCGGCGCGCAGATCGGCGCCCCACCGGATCCACGCACCGCATGACCCGACTTCGTGTCCTGACCGCATTGATCCTTGCGCCACTGGCGATCGCGGCGATGTACTTCCTGCCGACGCCGTGGCTGGTCGCGCTTGCGGCCGTGATGTTCCTTGGCGGTATGTGGGAATGGTTCACGCTCGCTGAAATCGACGACACCCTGGCGCGCACCTTTCTGCTGGTCGCCAACCTGTTGCTGATGGTGGCACTGGTGTGGGGTTCGCATTCGGCCACGGGCGGCACGCTGGTGTTGTTCCAGATTGCAACAGTGGTGGGCGTTGTCTGGTGGCTGCTGGCCGCGTTGTGGCTGACGCGGTACGACTTTGCCTCCGATCACGACACGCACGCGCGCGCGTTCAAGCTGGCGGCGGGGACGCTTGCGGTGATCCCGGCGTGGTGTGCGCTGGCGCTGATCCATGCGGAACGGCCTTTCGGCCATCGCTGGCTGCTGGTCGCGCTGGCGATCGTGTGGGCCGCCGATACCGGCGCCTATTTCGCCGGGCGCGCCTTCGGCAAACACAAGCTCAGCCCGCGCATCAGTCCCAACAAGACCGTGGAGGGTTTGGCCGGGGGCATGCTCGCCGGCTTGACGGCCGGCGTGCTGGGCGGGTGGATGGCCGGTGCGAGCCCGCAGCAGTTGCCACTGGTAGCCCTGGTCGCGTTCATCGTAGTGCTGTTCTCGGTGATTGGCGATTTGTTCGAGAGCCTGCTCAAGCGTCACGTCGGCGCCAAGGATTCGGGCCACCTGATCCCCGGACACGGCGGCATCCTGGATCGCATCGACAGCGTGCTGGCCGCCCTGCCCGTGTTCGCGCTCGGG
Organism: Luteimonas sp.; assembly: GCA_037720875.1. GTDB lineage: Bacteria > Pseudomonadota > Gammaproteobacteria > Xanthomonadales > Xanthomonadaceae > JALYOU01. The sequence continues at coordinate 3,123 of JBBJNO010000074.1, forward strand.
AAGGCCTGGCTGGGATTTTGATGCAAGGCCCGGGATTCGTCGGGTGGGTCTCGACCCACCATTGCGCGGCAACGAGGATGCTGGCCCACACCCGTCGCCGAATACAAAAACGGTGGGTCGAGACCCACCTACGTGACCTCGTCGTATGAATAACGTTGCCGTCCTTGGCGCCACTGGATCGATCGGGTCCTCGGCGCTCGATGTCATCGCACGCCATCCCGACCGCTTGCATGTCGGCGTACTGGCGGCGGGCAGCAATGTCGATGCGCTGATTGCGTCGTGCCGCCAACATCGTCCCGATCATGCCGTGATCGCGGACCAGGCGCTGTTCGCGACGCTGCGCGATGGCTTGCGCGATGCCGGGCTCGCCACGCAAGCCCATGCCGGCGCCGACGCACTCGATGCGCTGGCCGAAAGCGATGCCTGCGACATCGTCATCGCCGCCATCGTCGGTGCCGCCGGCCTGTCGTCGACACTGTCCGCGGCGCGGGCCGGCAAACGGTTGCTGCTGGCCAACAAGGAATCGCTGGTGCTGGCCGGCGAGCTGTTGATGACGGCTGCGCGCGATGCTGGCGCCGTGATCATTCCCATCGATAGCGAACACAACGCCATCTTTCAGTGCCTGCCGGCGACAGGTGCACGTGCAGGGCTGCGCAGGATCGTGTTGACGGCGTCCGGCGGGCCGTTTCGTGGCCGCGCGCGCGAGGCCTTGCGTGACATCACGCCCGCGCAGGCCATCGCGCATCCCAAGTGGTCGATGGGCCCGAAGATCTCGGTCGATTCAGCGACCCTGATGAACAAGGGCCTGGAAGTCATCGAGGCGCATCACCTGTTCGCACTATCAGGCGACCGCATCGACGTGCTGGTGCATCCACAGAGCCTGGTGCACTCGCTGGTCGAATTCGTCGACGGCTCGACGCTGGCGCAACTCGGATTGCCGGACATGCGCACGGCGCTTGCGGTCGGCCTCGCCTGGCCCGAGCGCATCGAATCCGGCGTTGATGGGCTCGATCTGCTACAGCATGGCCGACTCGATTTCGAGGCGCCCGATCTCGATACGTTTCCGTGCTTGCGACTGGCCTACGAGGCATTGGCCGCCCAAGGCACCGCACCTGCCCTGCTCAACGCGCTCAACGAATGCGCTGTTTCAGCGTTTCTTCAGGGGCGCATAGGCTTTCTAGACATCCCTGCACTCGTCGAGGCCGGACTGGGAGCGCTTCCATCCACACCCGCAGTTTCGCTGGACGCACTGCTGGCAGCCGATGCGTCTGCAAGGGATTACGCGAAACAGGCCGTCATCCGCATTGCGGCGAGCGGCCTGCATTGATGGTGGACATTTTGAAATGACGATGGGCTCGGATGCTGCTGGGCTCGGATGATGCGGGTTTGGATGATGCGGTTCGGATGATGCTGGCTCGTCATTCCCACCTCCACCGAACCACTAATCACCACCAACCACCAACCACAGTGAATCGCAATGCCTGACCTCGCCCATGTCTGATTTTTTCGGCTCTATCTGGTGGCTCATCGTCAGCATCGGCGTGCTTGTCACCTTCCATGAGTTCGGCCACTTCTGGGTGGCGCGGCGCTGCGGCGTCAAGGTGCTGCGGTTCTCGATCGGGTTCGGCAAGGCGCTGTGGTCGCGCCACGGCAAGGACGGCACCGAGTACGTCATCGCCGCGATCCCGCTGGGTGGTTACGTGAAGATGCTCGACGAGCGCGAGGGTGACGTGGCGCCCGCGGACACCGTGCGCGCCTTCAACCGGCAACCGGTCTGGCAACGCATCGCGATCGTGGCGGCGGGGCCGATCGCCAACCTGCTGCTGTGCGTGGCGCTGCTGTGGGCGATGTTCGTCATGGGCAGGCCCGACTACACGCCGGCACTGGGACGCGTCGAAGGGATGGCCGCCGAAGCAGGCTTCCGCACCGGCGATACGCTGTTGAAAGTAGGCGAACGCGATACACCGACCTGGAGCGAAGCCGCGCTGGCGTTGACCATGGCCGCGGTGGATCGCGCACCCGTCGCCGTGCAGGTCCGGAACGTCGACGGCGAGGCCATCACCCGCACCTTGCCTCTGGCCAACCTGCCCGCTTCGTTTGAAGAAGCGCGCGCGCTACAGGCGATCGGATTGTCGCCGCGGCACCACACGCTGCCCGCCGTGGTCGGCAAGGTCGAGGCGGGGACGGCGGCCTACGGAACACTGGCGGAGGGTGATCGCATCACTGCAATCGACGGCACGGGCGTGGCGTCGTTCGACGACATCGGGCCGCTGGTGCAGTCCCTGGGCCAACGTGGCGGTGGCGGCATGATCGAGGTGCAACGCAATGGCGAACGGCTTGCACTGGAACTGCAACCGCGCCAGCGCACCGATCCCGAGCGCGGCGTCTACTGGGCACTTGGCATTGCACCGCAGCCACTGGCCCGGGCGCCGAGATACGACGCGATGCTGCGTCACGGACCCATCGCCGCCATTCCCGCGGCTCTGCGCGAAACCGCGACGATGTTCCGCAATTCGGTGACGATGATCGGCCGCATGTTCAGCGGGCGTGCATCCGTCGAAAACGTGTCGGGCCCCATCACCATCGCCCGCTACGCCAATGCGTCCGCGCAGCTTGGCGCGGCATGGTTCCTGAACTTCCTGGCCCTGTTGTCGCTCAGTCTTGCGATCATCAATCTGCTGCCGATACCGGTCTTGGACGGCGGGCACCTGCTGTATTACCTTATCGAGTTGGTAAAAGGCAGCCCATTGAGCGAACGCGCGATGGCCGCCGGCCAGTTCGTCGGACTGGCCTTGCTGGCCAGTCTGATGGGGCTGGCGTTCTACAATGACATCCTCGGGCTGGTGCGTTGATGGCCTCAATCAGGCCCTCGCCTTTCGTAAGCCATTTGCCGCGCAACCTGCCCTGCCGACCTCACCTACGGACGTACCAATGACGCGAACCCCCACTCGCCGCCTGCTCACGCTCGCCCTCGCCGCAGTCATCGCCTTGCCCGCGTGGGCGCAGACGTCCGAACCGTTCACCGTCACCGACATCCGCATCGACGGCCTGCAGCGCATCTCGGCCGGCACCGTGTTCACCTACCTGCCGATCGAACGCGGCGACACGGTGGACCAATCGCGTTCTGCCGAGGCCATTCGCGCGCTCTACAAGACTGGTTTCTTCGAGGACGTCCGCCTGGATCGCCAGAACGGCATCCTGGTGGTCACCGTCACCGAACGCCCGGCCATCAACACATTGACCGTGACCGGCAACAAGGACATCAAGTCCGAGGAACTGCTCAAGGGCCTCAAGGACATCGGCCTGGCCGAAGGCGAAACCTTTGACCGCCTGAGCCTGGATCGCGTCACCCGCGAACTCAACCGCCAGTACAACAACCGCGGCAAGTACAACGTCGAGATCTCGCCGACGATCGCGCAACTCGACCGTAATCGCGTGGATGTGACCATCACGGTCAAGGAAGGCAAGGCCGCCAAGATTCGTCACATCAACCTGGTCGGCAACGAGCTGTTCAACGACAAGGAACTCACCGACAGCTGGGAGTCGAGCAGGACCAACTGGCTGTCCTGGTACAAGCGCAACGATCAGTACTCGGCCGAAAAACTCTCCGGCGACATCGAGAAGCTCAATTCGTATTACCTCGATCGCGGTTACGTCGATTACAACCTCGACTCCACCCAGGTCGCGATCAGCGCCGACAAGCGCGACATGTTCATCACCGCCGGGTTGACCGAGGGCGTGCAATACAAGATCTCCACCGTCACCGTCAGCGGCGACACGGTGCTGCCGAAGGCAGAGATCGAGAAACTGGTCTACGTCAAGCCCGACCAGGTCTTCTCGCGGCGCCTGCTGGAAATCAGCACTGAATCGATCACCGCGGTGCTCAGCAACATCGGTTACGCGTTTGCAGCGGCCAATCCGATCCCCACCATCGATCGCGAAAAGCGCACTGTCGGCATCGACATGCAGGTCGTACCCGGGCCGCGCGTCAACGTGCGCCGCATCGTGTTCAAGGGCAACAACCGCACGTCCGATGACGTGTTGCGCCGTGAGATGCGGCAGTTCGAGGGCTCCTGGTATTCGCAGGCCGCGATCGACCGTTCCAAGATCCGTTTGCAGCGCCTGGGCTTCTTCGAGGAGGTCAATGTCGAGACGCCCGCGGTCGCCGGCAGCAACGACGAAGTGGACGTGGTGTTCAACGTCAAGGAAACCACCTCCGGCAACTTCCAGATCGGCTTCGGCTTCTCGCAACTGAGCGGCCTCACCGCTACGATCCAGTTGTCCGAAAACAATTTCCTCGGCAGCGGCAACAGGGTATCGGTCGCCGTACAGCGCAGTTCGTTCCAGAAAAGTTACAACTTTTCGTTCGTCAACCCGTATTTCAACGACAGTGGCATGTCGCTGGGTTACAACCTGTCCTGGCGAGAGTTCGAGTCCGGCAATTTCAACGTCGCGCGATTTTCGAGCAACAGTGGTTCCGCGTCGGTGGTGGCCGGCCTGCCGATCACCGAGTACGACACGGTGTCCGCGTTGTTTGGCATCGACAGCAACGAGATCCTGGCCTTCCGGGGCTCGTCGCCTGATGTGATCGTGGACTACCTCGATGCCCTCGGCAATCGCACCTTCCACGCATGGCGTGCGCAGCTAGGTTATTCGCGCGACACGCGCAACAGCGCGCTGACTCCCACCTTCGGCACGAATCAGCGCATTGGCCTGGAAGCGACCCTGCCTGGCTCGACCGCCGAGTACTACAAGGTCGAGTACGAGTTCTCGAAGTTCTGGCCGCTGACGCCTTCGCTGGTGCTCAATACCAGCCTTGATCTTGGCTATGGCGATGCCTATGGAAGCCCCAGGTCGGCCACCGTCATCGAGCCGACCGGCCCGCGCGTCGTCACCGCCGATGGCCTGCCCTTCTTCGAGAACTTCTACGCGGGCGGCGTCACGTCGTCGGGGCGCGTACGCGGCTTTTCCGATAATACGCTTGGACCGCGCGCGTCGGTCGGGTTTGGTTTTGCGCAACCGATCGGTGGCGCGTTGAAGACCATCGGCACCGTGGAGATGTTCTTCCCGCGCTTGCTCGACACCAATGCCGCGCGCATCTCGGCGTTTGTCGATTTCGGCAACGTGTACAAGGATATCGACAGTTTCGATGCCAGCCAGTTGCGGGCATCGGCGGGCGTGGCCTTGCTGTGGCGCGCGCCGGTCGGGCCGATCACCATCAGTTATGCCTTGCCGATCCGTGAATTCGACGGCGACGAGATCGAACGCCTGCAGTTCACGTTTTCAGGCGGCTTCTGACATCCCACCTCGACGGAGCGCTGCGGCATGACGTCGATCACCGCTGGAGAACTCGCGAGCCGTTTTGGCCTGCAACTGCGCGGCGATGGCGGTGCGTGCGTCGAGGGCGTCAACACGCTGGCCAGTGCACGCACTGGCCAGCTCACCTTCCTGGCCAACCCGCGTTACCGCATGCAGCTCGCCGACACCCAGGCCTCGGTGGTGGTGTTGCGGGCGGAAGATGCCGATGATTGTCCCGCCACCACGTTGGTTGCCGAAGACCCCTACTCTGCGTTCGCCAGGATCGCGGCGCTCTTCGAGCAAAACGTGATACCCGCCAAGGGCGTGCACGCAAGCGCCGCCATCGATCCTGCCGCGATGATCGATCCCACCGCATCCATCGGCCCCTTCGTCTCGATCGGGCCGCGCACGCGCATCCACGCCCATGCGGTCGTCGGGCCGGGCTGCGTCATCGGCGAGGACTGCACGGTTGGCGAAGGCTGCGAACTGGTCGCCCGCGTCACGCTGGTCACGCGCGTCACGCTGGGCAAGCGCGTGCGCATCCATGCCGGCGCGGTGCTGGGCGCCGATGGCTTCGGGCTGGCGATGGAAGGCGGACGCTGGTTGAAAGTGCCGCAGCTGGGCGGCGTGCGCATCGGCGACGATTGCGAGATCGGCGCCAACACCACCATCGATCGCGGCGCGCTCGACGACACGG
>JBBJNO010000074.1:9127-10036 GCA_037720875.1 Luteimonas sp.
GGAGGACGATGTCCGCCTCGACAACCAGATCCAGATCGGCCACAACGCGCACATCGGCGCGCATACGGCGATGGCGGGATGCTCGGCCGTGGCCGGCAGCGCGCGCATCGGCAGTTACTGCCTGATCGGTGGCGGCGCGGGCATCCTCGGGCATCTTGAAATCTGCGACCGGGTCGTCGTCACCGCCATGAGCCTGGTGACCCGTTCGATCCGCGAGCCCGGCGAGTATTCATCGGGCACGCCTTTGATGGACAATCGCAGCTGGCGCAAGAACGCCGCGCGTTTCAAGCAGCTCGATGCACTGGCCCGGCGCCTGGCTTCAACCGATGTGCAATCAACGAATTCGCAAGCTGAGGTCGAACCCGGCGCGGACAAGGAAACATGATGAACCCTGCCGTGACGCTGCCGATCGACACCGACCGCATCCAGGCGTTGCTGCCGCACCGCTATCCGTTCCTGCTGGTGGACCGGGTGACGGAATTCGAGGCCAACACGCGGCTGCTCGCGTACAAGAACGTGAGTATCAACGAGCCGTTCTTCCAGGGTCACTTCCCGGGGCATCCGGTGATGCCGGGGGTGTTGGTGATCGAGGCGCTGGCACAGGCCGGGGGCCTGTTGACGCAACTGTCGCGCGGCAGCGATGCCGCCGGGAAGTTGTTTTACCTGGTCAAGATCGACAACGCGAAGTTCACTCGCATGGTGGTGCCGGGCGATCGCCTCGAACTGGATGTCACGCTCAAGCGCACGATCCGCAACATGGCGGTCTATACCGCAATCGCGCGCGTCGATGGAGTCCAGGTGGCGTGCGCGGAGATCCTCTGCGCCGAAGTCAAGGAGTAAGCCATGACCGGGGCCGCGACCTCGCTCCAATCGAACTCGATCCATCCGACCGCAACGGTCGACGAGGGT
>JBBJNO010000075.1:0-10028 GCA_037720875.1 Luteimonas sp.
GGTCACGCAAAAAAATGGTGCGCGCTGTTCCAGCGCGGCCGCGTATCTGGACCCCGCGCGCACGCGTTCGAATCTCACCATCCACACCGGCGCGTTGGCCAGCCGAGTCACATTTGATAAGAACGGCCCACGACGGAATCGCGCCAACGGCGTGGTGTATTCGGCCTTCGGCAAGGCCTTCCACCAACAGGCCGCGCGTGAAGTCATCGTATGCGGCGGCGCGGTTAATTCGCCGCAGTTGTTGCTGTTGTCCGGTATCGGCCCGGCTGCGGAATTGCGCAGGCATCGCATCGATGTCGTCGCCGATTCGCCCAATGTCGGCGAGAACCTGCAGGACCATCTCGACATCTGCACGCTGCAGCATTCCACGCAACGCGTCACCTACGACCGTGTCGGCGATCTGAAGATTGCCTTCGACTATTACCTGCGCGGCCACAGCGGCCCCGGCACCAGCAACATCGCCGAGGCGGGCGGTTTCGTGCGTTCATCGTTGGCGCCGGACGACCGCGCCGACATCCAGCTGCATTTCGTCCCGGCGATGCTCGACGACCACGGCCGCCATCGCCTGCAAGGCGACGGCTACACGCTGCACGCCTGCTTCCTGCATCCGCGCAGCCGTGGCCGCGTTGCACTGGTCAGCAATCTCGCCAGCGACAAGGCGCGCATCGAGGCGAATTATCTGAGCGACGCCGACGGCTTCGATCTGAAGATGATGCTGGAATGCGCCAAGGTTTCGCGCGAGCTGTTTGCGCAAAATGCATTCGATGCCTATCGCGGCGCGCCGATCTTCCCCGCGCGCAACGATCTATCGGACGCAGAGCTGGTCGAGTTCATCCGCGCCAAGGCCGAAACGGTGTATCACCCGGTCGGCACCTGCCGCATGGGCAGCGACGACGCGTCCGTGGTCGATCCGCAGTTGCGCGTACGCGGCGTCGAGGGCTTGCGCGTGGTCGATGCGTCGGTGATGCCGACCTTGCCCACCGGCAACACCAACGCGCCTACGATGATGATCGCGGAGCGCGCGGCGGATTTGATTTGCGGGCGCGTTTAGGCACTTCTCCGCAGCAGTTACGCAGTGGAGCCGCAAGCACGAATAGCCAATTCGTCATTCCCGCGAAGGCGGGGTTTTCCATGGCGAAGCTTGTCATCCGGTGACTTGAAGCTGTGAAAGCAAAGTCGCTGGGTTCCCGCCTTCGCGGGAATGACGAGCAAAAAACCAAGTTTCCACGCTCAGCAAGAACCGCAACCTATGTCGCCAACGCCGGCACAACCCCGCCCGACTCACGCCATAACTGTTCCAGTTCCTGCACCGGCATCGGCCGCGCCAGGTAATAGCCCTGCGCCTGGTCGCAGCCGTTCGCACGCAGGAACTCCAATTGCTCGGCAGTTTCAACGCACTCGGCGATGACCTTGAGATTGAGCCGATGCGCCATGCCGATGATGGCCAGGGTGATCGACGCATCCTCGGCGTTGCTGGTGACGTCGCGGATGAAACTGCCATCGATCTTGACCGCATCCAGCGGAAAGCGGCGCAGGTAGGCGAGGCTGGAATACCCGGTACCGAAGTCGTCCACGGAGATATGGATGCCCAGGGCCTTGAGCCGTCGCAGCATGTCGGCGCTGTGCTCGGCGTCGCCCATCAAGGTACTTTCGGTCAACTCGAATTCGAGCTGCCCCGTCGACACCTTGAACTCGCTCATGCAGGCGGCCGTGGATGTCCAGAGTGCGTTTGCTTCGGTGTCGGTGCGTGCCGGCGCATCGGATCCCGGCGACGGTCTCGCCACATTGGTGAGCGCCATCTGGCGGGCCGAGACGTTCACCGCGATCGGCAAGGGTTCCAGGCCCGCCTGTCGCCACTGGCTCAACTGTCGGCATGCAGCACTGATCACCCAGGTGCCAACCGGCACGATCAGACCGGAATCCTCCAGCGCGGGGATGAACTCTCCCGGCGCCACCAGCCCATGTCCAGGGCGATGCCAGCGCAGCAGGGCTTCCACACCGGCCCAGCGGCCACTGCGCAGGCAGACCTTGGGCTGGTAATACAGCACGAACTCCTCGCGAGCCAGCGCCTCGCGCAGCGCCGATTCCAGTTCGCGCTTCTCATGCGCGCGCAGGTTCATCGCCTCGGTATAAAAACGATAGGCGTTGCGGCCGGCCTGCTTGGCCTCGTACATCGCCAGATCCGCATAGCGCACCAGGTTGTGCAGATCAGCAGTATCCGACGGATACACGGTGATGCCGATGCTGACGGTGGTGCGTATCGGATGCCCTTCCAGTTCCAACGGCGCACGCAGCGCAGCCTGGATCTTGTCGGCGACCCTGACCGCAAGCAGCGGATCGCTGGGCGTGAGCAGGATCACCCCGAACTCGTCGCCGCCCAATCGTGCGACCGTGTCGCGCAGCCGCAGGCAGCCCAGCAGGCGCTGACCGACCTGACGCAGCAACTCGTCGCCGACCGCATGGCCCAAGCTGTCATTGATGTCCTTGAAGTTGTCCAGGTCCAGCAGCAACAGGAACACCAGCCAGCCCTGGGCATCGGCTTGTGCCATCGCACTCTTGAGCGAGTCCTGGAACAGACGGCGGTTGGGCAACCCGGTCAACACGTCGAAATGGGCCAGTTGCTGCAGGCGTTGTTCGGACTCCCTGAGTTCGGTGATGTCCTGCCCCGAGCCCACCATGCGCGTCACCCGGCCGTGCGCGTCCTCAATGGCGTGACCACGCCCCAGCAACACGCGCACCTCGCCATCGCCGCGCACGATGCGATGCTCGAATTCAAACGGCTGCCGCGAGACGAAGCCAGCGTCGAAGACTTGTTTGACGTGGGCGCAGTCGTCCGCATGCACCTTGGAGAGATAGGCACCGTAAGTGGGCTGGAATTGCTCTGGTTGCAGGCCGTAGATGCGATACAGCTCGTCAGACCAGCTCACGCGGCCGGTGTCCACATCCCAGTCCCAGCTGCCGACCTGCGCGATGTGCTGCGCTTCCGACAGAAGGCTGCGGCTTTGCTCGAGCGCGCGCTCGGCCTGGATGCGCGCGATGAACTGCCCGAGCAGGTTACTCAACGCGTCCATCATGCCGAGCAATTCGGAATCCGGCTCCTGAATTTCCGTGGAAAAAAAATCCAGCACGGCGACGATTTCACCGCCGCGGATGACCGGAAATCCGAACGCCCCATGCAGACCGGCCTCTGCGGCCTGGGCAGCACGCGGCAAATTGCTGTCGCGGCCGAAATCCGGCACCCACGCCGGCTGGCCGGTCTGCCAGATACGCCCAGGCAGGCCGACGCCGGCCGCGAACGCCTCATTGCGAGTGGCCTGTTCGAAGCTGGTGATGTCGATATCGTCGTCGTGCCACAGCACGGCGCAACGCAATGTCTCGCCAGTGGCATCCGGGGTCCAAAGCGCACCGACCGACCAGCCCAACGCGGTGCAGACTGTCTGTAGCAGTTTCGACACACCCGCCTCCAGGCTGCTGGATTGGACCAGGGCGGCGGCCGCTACCGTCTGGGCCGCCAGCCTTCGGACGGCGCGTTGGTGCCCGCTGATGTCTTGTACGAAGGCATGGAACTTGAAGCTGTCGCCCAATGGCGTTGGCCAGATCGTCAGCTCCACCGGAAACACATGGCCCTCCCGATGCAGCGCCACGAGCTCGATACGCTTGCTCAGTACCGGCCCTTCCCCGGTGGCAAGAAAACGCTCGATGCCGCGGCTATGCGCTTCCCGATACGGGACCGGGATGATGATCTCCAAGTGCCGGCCGACGGCCTCCTCGCGGGGCCAGCCGAAAATGTTCTCGGCTTGGCGGTTCCACTCCAGGATTTCGCTCTTCGAGTCGATGGCGACGTAGGCGTCGTGGGCGGTTTCGAAAACGGCCCGGGCCTGATCCTTGCTGGCCAGCAGCATGCCTCCCACGCGCTCATGCTCGGAGATCTCGGTCCGCAAGGCGACGTTCAGCTCGCCCGCACGGTCGAGGTCGCGCATGCGGCGGACATCCAATAGCGATACGAGCAGCGTGGTGGCCAGCAGCATCAAGGTGAAGACGCCGATTGCCCCGGCCAGCCAGCCGCTGTCAAAGCCAGGAGCGCTCGCCGGCAGCATGCTGTGCGGCGGGAAGATCGCGGCGGCCATGCCGGTGTAATGCATGCTGCAGATCGCTGCGCCCATCAGCAGGGCGCTGCCGACTTTGCGCCAGAATCCCGACAACAGCGTTTCCCCACGCAACTGGAAGGCGAGCCATAACGCGGCCAGGGAAACCACAATCGCGACCAGGATCGACAGCGCGAAAATCCAGGGCACGTAGTGAACCGGCGGGCGCATCTGCATCGCCGCCATGCCGGTGTAGTGCATCGCGGCAATGCCGATCCCCATGAGCACGCTACCGCCCAGCAGCCGGCGTGAACCCAGGCGCACGCGACTCACGGTATGCAGCGCAAACCCCGAAACGACCATCGCGATCAGCAGGGACAGGGCGGTGATCGGTACGCTGTACGACATCGGAATCGGCAGCCGGAACGCCAGCATGGCGATGAAATGCATCGCCCAGATGCCCATGCCCATCGACACCGCACCGGCGACCAGCCAGTAACGCGCCGTACGGCCTACGGAGGCAGTCACGCGCGAGGCCAAGTCCAGGGCGACGTACGAAGCCATCACCGCTACCGCGATCGAAAGCCCCACCAACCAAGGATCGTAGGTTCCATTCACTGCGATGCTTCCTGTCGAGCCAACTGCCGCGCCTCGATCAATAATGCCAGACCCTTTCGCTTGAGTGCGTTCCACCCGTGAGTGCGTTCCACCCGTGAGTGCGTTCCACCCGCCAAAGGGTGGAAGCTCTTGACGCAACCGCATAGTCACTGGATTCCCGTCTTCGCGGGATGACGAGCAAGAGCGCCCCCCCAACCCTCCGCTGCACTGCGCGCAAGGGAGGGAGTCAGGAGCGCTCCAGCATCGGCGGCAACGGGCAATGCAGCACGCCGCAGATCGTACGCAGCAATTCCGCCTCGGCCACGTTGACGCGGCCATCGTGGCTGATGGCGGCCGTGATGGCCTCCACCATGACCTGCTTGGCCAGCGGATCGAGCGCATCCAGCGGTTCCCACACTACGTCCAGTGCCAGCACGCCATTGCCCGGCGGCAAATACGGAAGATGATCGCGCGGCAGCACGCGCTGCATGCCGGCCAGGTACGCGCGTTGCGCGGACGCGGCATCGTCATGTCCGGCATGTGCGACCACCGCCAGCAACGTCGCGAATTCGTGCTTGACGTTGCCGGTCTTGCGCCGGCCAAAGCGCGCGTACTGCGACGGGTCCAGCGACTCGCGCACCTGCACCTGCAGCAGGTGGCCCAGGCAATACTCGAACAACGACACCTCGCCATCGGAATGGATGACCGCGTGCACCGTGTCGGTGAACGCGTCGAGTTCCGGACGCGGACGCAGGCGCAACACCGGGAATGCCAGCGCCGCCAGCGGCAAGCGCTGCAAGGGATGCAATTGCGCCTTCATCTGCGGCTGCCATTGCGCGGCCGACTGCGCCACCGCGTCGCCCAGGCGTGCCACGATCTCGATGCGCTGGTTGGCCTGCAACTCGCCGGCATCGTCCAGCAGCAACGCCAGCAGCAGCGGCATTACTGTGTCGCGTTGCGTTGCCAGCGCGCGGAACTCGTCGGGAATCGACGCCACGATGCTGTCGGCGCGCTTGTAATCGTCGGGCGCGGGATGGGCGACCTGCGCGGACACCATCGGCGGCGTGACATTGAGTTGTTGCGACGCGGCCGGAAGACGCACCGCGCCCTGCACATCGAACCCCAGGCGCACGTCCTCTTCCAGTCCGTTGGGCGGCGCGGCGATCCAGCGTCGCTGCAATGCGTCGAGTTGATCGGCGCGGAACGACGGCTCCAGCGCCTGGATGCGTTGCAGCAAGGGCGGATGCGTCGCGAACATGCCGCTGAAGCCAACGCCATCGCCAAACAGCATGTGGCTGACTTCCTCGGCGTCGCCGCGCTCGTTCAACCGCGAGCCCTCGCCGAGGCCACCGATTTTCTTCAGTGCGCCCGACAACCCCACCGTCTGCCGCGTGAACTGCACCGCCGACGCATCGGCCAGCGATTCGCGCGTGCGGCTGACGCCGGCCTTGATCATGCGGCCGAAGAACAGGCCGATGTAGCCGACGACGATCGCGATCAATGCCGCGACCATGATCGCCCCGGCGCCCTTGTTGCGGCCGCCGAAGCGCCCGTGCAGCAGGATCTTGCGGCCGATCAGTCCCAGCATCAGGATGCCGAACAGCACGCCGATCAGACGGATGTTGAGCCGCATGTCGCCGTTGAGGATGTGGCTGAACTCGTGCGCGATGACACCCTGCAACTCGTCGCGATTCAGTTTTTCCAGCGCGCCCCGGGTCACGGCGACGACGGCGTCGGAGGGCGAGTAACCCGCGGCGAACGCGTTGATGCCGGCTTCGTGTTCCAGCACATAGATGCGCGGCACCGGTACGCCGGACGCGATGGCGATCTCCTCGACCACGTTGCGCAGCCGGCGCAGCTGCGTGTCGGTGGTGTTCTCCGGCACCGGCACGCCGCCGAGCTGCAAGGCGACCGGTTCTCCGCCACCGCGCAGCGATGCGACGCGGTACAGCGAGCCCAGGCCGATGATACCGATGGTGGCCAGAGTGGTGAACACCAGCAATGCGCCGATCTCGCCAGGTTCCTTGTCGGTCGAGCCGCCGTACGCCAGCCACGCGGCGAAATCAACCGCGAGCACGATACCGAGCACCGCCAGCGCGAACAGCACGATCAATCGCGTCGAAGTCCTGCGTGCAGCGGCTTGATGTTCGAAGAAATTCATGTGGGCGAAGACCGGAAGCTGGAAGGCAGTTTGCCGCGGACCGGAATCTGATGGCGCGGATCAACCCGTGCCATACGGATTCTCGGCATGCAGTCTCTCGATATTGCAGCGGATTCCCGATCAAGAAAAATCGTCATCCCGGCTTTCGCCGCGATGACGAGCCTGCTTCATTGCTGATGCATCGAAAGTTCTCATCCGCTTCACCAAGTGTGATCCGCGGCAAAAAACCATCACGCCCTCAGAACTGCACCTTCGGCGCCTCGCGCACGATGGCCTGCTTGTCTTCGGGAATCTCCAGCAACGCCGCCGGGGCGAAATTGAACATCCCCGCGACCACGCTGGACGGAAACACTTCGCGTCGATTGTTGTAGCCCATCACCGAATCGTTGAATGCCTGCCGCGCAAAGGCGACCTTGTTCTCGGTGCTGGTCAGCTCCTCGGTCAACTGCATCATGTTCTGGTTGGCCTTGAGATCCGGATACGCCTCGACCACCACCATCAGCCGACCGAGCGCCCCGTTCAAGGCCCCTTGGGTTTCCGCGAGTTCGGCCATTGCCGCCGGGTCGCCCGGGCTGGCCTTGGCCGCCGACAAGCCGGCCTGCGCCGCGGTGCGGGCGGCGGTCACCGCTTCCAGGGTGCCGCGCTCGTGCTGGAGGTAGCCCTTGGCGGTCTCGATCAGGTTCGGGATCAGGTCGAAGCGCCGCTGCAGCTGCACGTCGATCTGGGCGAAAGCGTTCTTGAAGGCGTTGCGGGCGGTGACCAGCCCGTTGTAGATGCCCACGGCCCATAACGCGAAAACGATCACAATTGCGAGCAGGATCAACAAACTAATCATGAAAGCTCCCCTTGTTCATGCAACGACTGGTTTGGACGGACTAGTATCGGGTGAAGCCGGCCCGAAGCCGCAGCATACGCAGGGGGAACGCCCGATGAAAGGCAATGAAATCCACGGGCAACGGCGAACCTGGCGGGTAGCGCGGATCGGTCTGATCGGCTTGCTGTTGCCGCTGGCGCTCACCTCCACCGCACAGACGCCACTGCGCTGGGGCACCGCTCCTGCCGCGGCTTCACCGTCGGTGCCGGCACCGCAGACGTATCGCAACACTTCAAGCAACTACGTGCAGGCTTCGCTGCCCTACGCCGCGCCGGTCTCGACGCCACGCGCGATGCCGCTCGCACCGGGCTTCGATGTCCGCGAATTCGAAATGCTTGCCCAGGAGCTTGTCGCCAACCAGCGCGTGCCCGGCCTTGCGCTGGCGATCGTGCAGAACGGCCGCGTCCTCAGCGCGCGCGGATACGGCATCACCGACATGTCGGCCGCCGAGCCGGTCGATGCGCACACTGTGTTCCGGCTCGCATCGTTGTCCAAATCCTTCGCCGGCACCATGACCGGCATGCTGGTCAACGATGGCGCGCTGCGCTGGGACAGCAAGCTGGTCGATTTCATACCGGCCTTCCGCATGTCCAATCCGGCCGCCGCGCAACAGCTGACCATTGCCGACATCCTCAGCCATCGCGTCGGCCTGACCCACAACGCCTACGATCGCGATATCGAAGGCAATGCCGACTACCACGACCTGGTGCAGAAACTGGCGTACGCGCCGATGACCTGCGCGCCAGGCGATTGCTACGCGTACCAGAATGTCGCCTTCAGCATGATCGGCGACGTGGTGTTCGCGGCCACCGGGCAGTTCTTCAGCGAAAACGTGCAACGCCGGATCTTCAAGCCGCTCGGCATGAACGATGCGAGTTACGGATTGGAAGGCATCGCCGCGAGTTCACGCTGGGCCAAGCCGCACATCCGTGGTGGCAGCGGCTGGGTGTCGCGGATGCCAAAACCAACGTATTACCGCTTGCCGCCGGCTGCAGGCGTCAATGCCAGCATCGCCGACCTGGCGCAATACCTGATCGCGCAGACCGGCCATCGCCCGGACGTACTGCCCGCGCCGCTGCTGGCGACATTGCATGCGCCCGTGATTTCCACGCCATCAGAAACGCGTGGCTCACCGTGGCGTCGTGAACGCGTGTCCTCGGCGGGCTATGGCCTCGGCTGGCGCGTCTACAACTACGCCGGCCGCGAACTGGTCTTCCATGGAGGCGCCGTGCAGGGCTACCGCGGCGTCATGGCGATGATGCCGGAACGCGATCTTGGCATCGCGATCCTGTGGAACAGCGACAGCTCGCTGCCGTCTGGTCTACTACCGACCATCCTCGATCGCGCCGTGGGTTTGCCGGCGGTGGCGTGGATCAAGCGCGAGCCGAAGGCCGCGGACACGATGTATGCCGAGGACGCATCGAACGCCGGCATGGAATCCTCAAGCTCCAACGCCGCACCGGAATAAGTCGCGGTGCGTGCTTTTCCCCTTCTCCCTTCGGGAGAAGGTGCCCGAAGGGCGGATGAGGGCGGGAGAGTGAATCGCCACCGAACCTTCATCGCGAGCGGAAAGTCCGCGCCCTCACACCCCAAGGGTGCTTGCTGAGCGGCGTCTGTCGCTGTCGCTGTCGCGACATCTTCTCAGCTCTGCACACCCTTCGGGCGCCTAAGGGAGAAGAAAGCGTGCGCGATCGCGATTGGCAATTTCCGATACCCAAATAAAAAACTCTCCCCCCGCCTGGGCGCGGGAGGAGAGCATGGATTACGTCTAATCGGGGCGATTAGATCATTGGCGCCGGCATGGCCGGCATGGTGGCAGGTGCAGCCTTGGCGCGCTTTGCCTTCTTGGCAGGCTTCTTGGCAGCCTTCTTCGCGCGCTTCTTGGTGGCCTTCTTGGTCGCTTTCTTGGCTGTCTTCTTCGCAGCCTTCTTGGCGGTCTTCTTGGCGGCTTTCTTGCCTAGCTTCCGCTTGGCTACCTTTTTTGCGGCCTTTTTGGTCGACTTCTTGGCTGCCTTCTTCGCGGTCTTCTTGGCTACCTTCTTCTTGGCGCCCTTTCTCACGCTCTTCTTTGCTGCTTTCTTGGCAGTCTTCTTGGCGGCTTTCTTGGCCGGCTTGCGCGCGACCTTCTTGGCTGCCTTGCGGACTACTTTCTTCGCAGCTTTCTTGGTGGATTTCTTCGCCGCCTTCTTGGCGGGACGTTTCTTAGCAGCTTTTTTCATAGCCATTGGATGGCTCCTCGTCAGTTGACTATCGGATGGAACTGCCCAGGTGGAAGCAACACCGCGGGAGTCGGACCCGCGATCAACCGCCG
>JBBJNO010000076.1:0-9910 GCA_037720875.1 Luteimonas sp.
CAGCGAGGTTCGTTTCCTCTTTCAACTCGCGTTGCAAGGCGTCCATGCAACGTTGCTGGACGCGACACGCCGAACCGTGGCATGGCTGCGCCTGCAGCTGGTGGAGATCGGTCACGAGATCCGCAGGGTGACTCGCCCAGCGGTGCGAGTCCGCCGACATGGCACAGCGTCGATCGCTGTCAGCACGGCGGCAAGTCATGGTGGAGGCGTGCTGCTCCTGCCGTTGGGCGGCGATCGCATCGTGGGGGTGACGTGGTCGCGAGGCGCGCTGGCGGACCAAGGTCTGGTCGTCACTAAAAGGCCAACAGAGAGTGATATCGAGTTCACACATCCCTATGGAGTAGAGGCCTATGCCGACGGCCCGCAGGGTCGCGAGGTCTGGCCGATCGCCGCCTTCGAGACTCAAGCGGATGCGGAGCACTGTATGCAGACCATTTCCAGCGCGATGGCGGGCGGGCGGCGCACGGGTGGATGGTTGCTGGGTGCGGCATCGGCGGCGGTCGTGGTGCTGCTGGTGGCTTCCCTCATCCGGCCGGCGGCGACCGCCGCCGATGCGTCCGAAAAAACCACGCCCGAGCAGGCCACGCCGGTGGGCGATGTCCTGCGCGATGCGTTCGGTGGCAGCACCGCTACCCCCGATGCGGTGGAATCCGCCCCGGTGACGGCGCCTGCGTCCGCCGGCGAGTCGCTGGCCGAGCAGATCTATGCGCAGGCGATGGCCGCTTCGCAACAGTCGGCCTATGAGGCCGGCCCGCCACAGAGCCCCATCGAGAATCCGCAGGCTGGGGATTTCGGGCTCGGCGCGGCGGGCAAGGAAGGGTGCGATCCCGCACTCAAGTTCACGGTCGCCTCGCAGCCGTGACTCGTATTGCGCCCAGAAGTGACAGGATCATCCCGCTTGTAGGTGTGCTCGCGGCGATGGCCGGCGCGATGGAGGCATGGGCCTGATGGCAGGGCAACGCGTCCAGGGCGTCACCGTCCAGCAGGAGATCGATCGCAACCGTTTGCTGCGGGATACGCGCCCGGTTCTGACCCAGGCGCTGGAAGTCCTGGCGTCGATCGAGGCCACGGTGATGATAGGCGCGGCGATGTGCGTCTGCGTGGTGATGCTGCCATTCACGTTCGATGTCATGCCGCTACTGGCGTTGTGCTACGCCCCGATCGTGTTGCGCAAGAAGAGGGCCGTGCCTCATCGCAAGCGCATGGGGCTAAAGGAGAAAGACGAGGACGATCTGCACCCGGGTACGGGCAAGCCGCAGATGGCACGTGGCATCGGCTTCATCGGCAACCGCAAGGAAGACAACGCCGAGATCTGGGACAGCAACGAGGGGATGCGCACGCACTACTTCGTCCTGGGATCCACCGGCGCCGGCAAGACCGAAGGCCTGACTTCGCTCGCGGCCAATGCGCTTAACTGGGGGTCGGGTTTTGCTTACGTCGATGGCAAGGGCGACGTGAACCTGTGGGGCAAGGTCTTCCGCATGTGCCGGCAGTACGGCCGCGAGGATGATTTGCTGGTCATCAACTACATGACCGGCAATGCGGACACGACGAAAAAGCGGCGGGACAAGCTCTCCAATACCTACAACCCGTTCACGGTTGGCAATTCGGCGAGCCTGATCCAGCTGCTGGTGAGCCTGATGGACTCCGGCGACGGTAAGGGCGACATGTGGAAGGGCCGCGCGATCAGCTTCATCTCGTCGCAGCTGCCAGCGCTGGTCGACTTGCGCGACCAAGGACGGGTGATGCTGCATATCGGCGCGATCCGCGAGTTCCTGCCGTTCCCCAAGTATTTCCAGCTGATGAACGATCCGAACATCAGCGACAAGAACCGCGCCATGATGCAGGCCTTCCTGTTCGACGTGCCGGGGTACAAGTCGGACAAGGGCGACAACCAGAGCGGAACGTTCAACGAACAGTTCGGTTACCAGCAGATGCAGTTCACCCGCATCCTGTCGTCGCTTGCGGACACCTATGGGCATATCTACTTCACCCCGCAGGGCGAGGTCGATTTCAACGACGTAGTGATGAACCGGCGGATCCTGTTGGTGCTGCTACCGGCGCTGGAAACTTCGCGACCGGAGCTGGCCAACCTCGGCAAGATCGTCGTGGCCGCGATGAAGCGCATGATGGGCAGCCAACTGGGCAGCAAGCTCGAAGGCACGCAGCGCGAACTGCTCGATTCGCGTGCGACCAAGTCGCCGACGCCGTTCATCGCGATCTTTGATGAGTTCGGCTACTTCATGCCGGAGGACGCCGCGCTGATGTGGGCGCAGGCGCGCTCGTTGGGCTTTTGTCTGGTGGCCGCTGGCCAGGACTTGCAAGCGTTCTTCCGCACGTCGAAAGAAGAGACGATGTCGATCGTCGCCAACTCGAACATGAAGATCTTCGGCAAGATCGAAGATCCGAACGAAACCTACGACCTGATCCTCAAGCGCGCCGGCGAGGCCTTCGTGACGGAGATGGGCGGCTATGAGCTCAACACTGAGAGCATGGCCGGGGGTTACCGCGCCGGCCGCGAGGCCCGACACACGCGGGTCAATCGCGTGGACATGCAGGACCTGGTGAACCAGGTCGAAGGTGAGGTTCACATCCTCGTCCAATCGAAAATCATCCGCGCCAAGTTGTTTTATGCGGTGCCGGACGAGCACCAGGGCTACGAGTACCGGGTCAACCGCTTCGTGAAGGTCATGCCGCCCTCGCTCAATGCGATCGAGGCGGTCAAGGTCGATGTCACCGCAATTCTGGATGGCTTGCGCGGCTCACCGTTGGCGGCGCAGGTGCCAGAGCGATGGGACGGCGCGATCGCCGAAGCCGCGGCCGCAGCGGCCGGGCCCACGGCGGCGCATTACCGACAGCACCTCCAGGGCGCCGAGTTCGGCGTCACGCTGTTCATGGCGGCCGTTGCGGGCCTCGGCAAGGCGCGGCCGCCTGCGACAGAGGAAGGCGGCGCGCCGGGCGGTGGACCCAAAAACGTGCCGGCTGCGCTGGGCGACAGCGACATCGAGCCGGAATTGGAAGCACCGGTGGAGATGCTGCACGCGGCGGTTGCCGGTGTCGTGGACGACGTCGTCTTCGATGCTTCGACCGTCAGCGTGTTCGGGCCGTCCGACGCGTTGGCCTCGCCGGATGATGACACCGCGATGCTGGCCGCCGCCGCCGGGGCGCTGGTCTATAGCGCCGCTGGCGTCGACAGCCGCTCGGTGGAGGCCTTAGCTTTCCTCAATGAAGCACAGACGGCCACGGCCCTGCGGGAAATCGCCGCGGCCATGGGCGCCTCGGAGCTCGAAGCGGCATCGATCGCGCAGCAGATGGTCAAAACGGCGACCGGGGCCACGCTATACCCCGCGCCGCCCACGCCGATCGCCACCGAAGAGACGATCGCCACGATGGATCGGGCAATGGACGAACTGCGCCGGCTCAATGAGAGCCAGGGGCAATCGCAATGAGCCACGAGCTCCTGCGAACGCGCCGGCGGTTTCTGCTGGGTGCGATTGGGGCCGCGATGGGCGGCCTGGCGATCGGCGGCACGCGTGCCAATCAGCTGACCAGGCAGAGCGGATTGGCCCTGCCCACGCACTACGCAGACGCCAACACTGCCGCAGCGTTCTGGGCGAAACCGCGGGTGGTGAACATCCTGCGCGTCAAGACGGGCGAGCACGCCCAGGTGTGCTTCTGGCGGGACGGGGCGTTGCAGCCCGACGGTTACCGGCAGGTGTGTCACCTGCTGCGCGACGTGCGGGCCGGCGAAGCAACGGCGATGGATCTGCGCCTGCTGAACCTGCTGTGCGGGATGCAGGCTTGGCTCTATTCGGCTCATGGCTATCTGGAGCCGTACAACGCGACCAGCGGCTACCGCAACCGCCGCACCAATTCGCTCACAGAGGGCGCGGCGAAAGATTCCGCCCACATGCGCGGAATGGCCATCGACGGGCGATTACCGGGCTTGCCAGTGCCCTACGTCGGACAGCTGGCCAGGATGTTCCAGTCAGGAGGCGTCGGGTTCTACATGGACGCCCGCAATTTCATTCATACCGATGTAGGGAGGGTTAGGTCATGGGCAGTCAAGTGAGGCGGGTTGGCGCAGTCATCGCGCTGGTAATGGGGCTTGCGGCGTGTGGTCGCGAGGAGGCAAAGGCGCCCGAAGCGGCATCGACGGAAAAGGTTGCCACAGCGCCGCCAACCATTGTCAGCGCGGCGGGGCAGGCGCCGACGGAGGCCGAACGCTATCTGCTGGGGCAGGGCGTGAAGATACCGATGGCGTTTCAGTCGGCAAGCGGCCTGAAAGCCATCGTTGCCGACAACGGCAGCGAGCGGAAGCTGATGTATGTGACCCCTGATGGGAAACATCTGATCCTGGGCATGGTGTACGACACCGCCGGCAACAACCTCACCAACGACGACATGAACCGTTCGTCGGTGCGGCCGTCCGAGGCTGCGGCGCCGTCGCTGTCGGCGACCGACAAGATCGAATTGTGGGACGCGGCGGGCAAGCTCGACTACATCGAGGAAGGCCGCGGCGATCGGGTCGTCTATGCCGTGTTCGATCCGACGTGTCCTTACTGCCATACGCTCTACCAGGAGACGCGCAAGTTCGCGGCGGAGGGCAATGCGCGGATCCGCTGGATCCCGGTGGCAATCCTGTCCGAGAGCAGCAAGGGCCTGGCCGCGGCGCTGTACGGCACGCGTGATCGCGCCGCGGGGATGACGGCCTTGATGGACGGCAGTGCGTCGCCGATCAAGGTAGAGAAGCCAGCGGCTCTGGCGCTGGCCAAGAACCTGCTGTTCCTGCGCGACACCGGCCACACCGGCGTGCCGCTTGTGCTCTATCGCGGCGCCGAGGGCGTGCAGATGGTCGCAGAGGTGCCGAGCGAGGCGCAGTACGCGCAGATGTTCGGCGGCTGACCGGGACGGGTGGACGAGCGGATGGCCAGGACAGCGCTAGAACTGTATGAGCAGGTGGCCTCCGCTCGGGTGCCCGATGCGCTACTGGTCGAGGCCCTGGATCTGGTTGGCCATTCGCCCAGGATGCTGAGCAACCGGGCGGACCTGGTCGATCGACTGTGCGATGAAGAACACGCCCTGGTGCTGCGCAAGGAAGTCACGGACGTGGTGATGCTGGTGACGGGGGCGCTTGAGGCGCCCACCGTCGAAGTGTTTCGCGCCTTCGTAGATTACGCAGAGGCGCAGGTGCCATTGCTTGAGCCATTTGATGACCTGACGCGTCTGTTGCGCTGCGAGCTTGGCGCGAAGCTGGCCGCCGACGCGCTGGAAGACGTGGTGGACGATCGCGAGCGCGTGGGCGCGAACCTGCAGGAAGCGCTCGCCCTGTTGGGCGAAGCGCGACGGGTCGAGGACCTGGTCGAGATCTGGAAGGCGGAGGCGTAGCTCGCACGTAAACCAGATCATCTGGTACGGAATTGAAACCTTTGATCCATTAGACGCAAGGAGTCCGATATGAGCGAAGTCCAGTTCTACTCGTTCCGTAATGCCTGCATGAAAGCGCAGCAGGATGCGGACGAGGTAAAGGGCCGTATCTATGTGATTGAAAGGGCAGACCACACACATTCGGCGGAAGGTGTAGAGGTGTTTGAGGTGGTACCAAAGTCGGATATCTCGCTGGCCGATCTGGCCGATGAAGATGACATTCGAGCCGCCTTTATCCCGCGGGATGAATGCAACGATGCATGGACATCGAGTGGACTGTCTCCGTGAAGGTTCGCCGCGCGGCCAAGGAACGCAGAGCGCCGCTAACGTTTCCTGCTCCCACAACAATCCTCTCCCCCCAGTTATAAACGTTGACAATACAGATTAGTTGATAATATAACGATAGTTGTATCACTCGACACCCAACTTCAAGGAGCCAACCAATGCGTACCAATCCCGAACCCCCTTTCGAGGACCATCAGGATCCGGACGTGATGGAGTGGGAAGACGTGGCCCGGGGCGCCATGCAGCCGATGCCGGCCGATGCCGACTTCGTCGGCGGCGCCGACGAGCCGACGCTGTAACCGGCGATGGAGATCAAGCAGCTGCTGGGCGGCAATGCGCTGGCGGGGTGGCCCCAAGGCTCCCCCCCAACATCGGCAAGCGCCGCCTTCGCCGAGTCCCCTCCAAAGAGCCGGGTTGAGCGCTTGCCATCAGCGGAACGGGCCGCGCATTCCGCGCGGCAGACCGTCTTCGACATCGGCCGGCATGACCTGGTGAGCGCGATCGAGCGCGGCGTGATGTCGGCCCAGGATGACTTCGGCCGCGCCTTGCCAATGCCCGTGGCCGCTGCCACGGCCCGCCCCTACCACGGCCAGAACATTTTTCTGCTTGCTGCTGTGGCGCAGGAACGCGGCTACGACAGCAATGCTTGGTGCTCCTACAAAGCCGCCGAAGCGCGCGGCTGGCAGGTCAAGAAAGGCGAAAAAGGCACACGCGTTTTCTTCTTCCAACAGCGCGAATTCGAAACCGGCGACACCAACGAAGAAACCGGGGAACCCGAAATGGTGTCCCGTCCCGTGTTGCGGTATACCAACGTGTTCAACCTCTCGCAGGTGGATACCAGCAAGGGTGATCCGGTGCCCGAAGCCAAGGGCCTGATGCCGTGCGACAAGACGCCATCCAAGGAAGCGGTGCAGATGCTGGATCGCATTGGCGACGAGATGGGCATCGAGGTATGTTTCAAGCCCGAGGCCGATGCCACTGTGTACGCCGACAGCGTGCTGACGGTCGCGGCAGAGCAGCTCGATACCGATCCGCGTGCGACCTCGCAACTGGCTTTGGGTCTATTGCACGTGGCTCTGGAAGAGGGCGTGCGCTCTCGCAAACCGCATTTCGATCCGGAGATCGCAGACGCCCGCCGTCACTTGCGCCAGGTCATGGCCGAGTCGCTGCTTTCCATGCGCTTGGGATTTCCCATTCTGGGGGGCACGCCGCTCGATGCGGGCAAGGTCGTTGCGGCGACACAGTCGGCGAAAACCGCCGGCAGCCATGCCGCCGGCGACGCCGAGGCGGCCGTGCGCTACGTGCTATCGTTCGACCCCCACATGGCCGACGATCTCAAGGCCGAGGGTCAGGCGATGTACGACGAAATCCTGGACGCCGCCGGCGAACATGCGGACCAGGGGTTCGATGCGTCGATGATTGATTTCAGCTACGTCGAGCAGCGCCGCGCCGTCGGGATGCGGCCTTAATTGGCGCCGCTGCGCGCTGATGTGGATAGCGACCCGCACACCTATACGGTGTCGGTGTCGTTCGAGCGTTTCGATGGCGCGAATGTTGGCGATGAGCCAGAGCGGGGCTTCGAGCTCGAAAACGTGGAGTGCGACTGCGAACAACTGCAGCGCCTGTCGGAGGACTTCGGCTTGAACGAAGCCTCCGATTCGCATCTGCCAACGGCAGGGGGGCGCGCAACGTGTGGTTCCGCAGCACGTCGCCCCGCGAGGATCGCGCCCATTTCGAGCAGGGCGAGAGCCGTTATTTCGCGCTGCATCTGAAACAGGTCGACGGCCGCGAGCCGACCATCGCCGACCTGCAGCGAGTCGGCGACTACCTCGGGATCTCGTTCGCCAACCGCGTGGACGAGGACGAGACCCCGGCGCAGCCCCGGCCCTGATCGAGGCTCGGGCGTGCCGAGTATCAGGACGGGTTCTATGCCTTCCAGGTCAAGGAGCCTGAAATGAACGCGCGGGTGCAAGCTGTGGATCCCGACACGGATCCGTTGCAGCTGAGGATCTTCTGCGAGTACGACGATCGGCATGGGAACGGCCCGATGATTTCGTTCTCGTTCCTGTCTGCCGCCGATGATGCTGCTGCGGCCTCGAAGCTGTCCCAGGTCAAGGCGATCGGCGCTGTTGGCCAGATCCTGCCGATTTGGGAGACGGTCAACGACGATGGCAAGGTGGAAGTGCTCATGGTGGTGTTGCCGGAAGCAGGCAAGGAACTCGTCGAGGCGTTGTCCCTGGATCATCTGGACGACGCGATGTCGAGTCAGTCCAAGCCGTAGGCCGACAAACGCCGCACGGTTATCCTTCGATCATCCAGTTCCTACGAGCATCAAAGAAAATGGCGACCGATGGTCGCCATTGTTGTCGTTGTAACTGGCAGAGCCGCGACTTAGCGCGGTCTCGGGGCGTTGCGGAGTATTTCGGCAGCCTCAGCCCCCGCTTGCTGGCGTTCCCGCAAGGTAGGCGTGGAGACGGAGGCTGCCTCTGCGGGGGGGGTCAGGACGGCTCGGAGCAGAGCCTTGAAGGGATTCGACGCGCCGGGGGCTGTCGACAAGGCTTCCGGGAAGGGCATGGCAGGATTCCTTGGCAGGACGAAGTGGCCACGGGCGGCAGTGTAATCCTTCTGTTACAAAACGCTAGTGTCTGTTAGGGGAAATGCACGGTTTTGGAGCACAATGAAAGTGAGTGCCTGAACAGAAATACTCAGGGCGAGTTTGCGAGGGGTTGATTCACTCTCATTGCACTATACCGATCCATTTATAGTACCATCATAATTGTTAAGAGGCGATAGGGCCATGACCGTAGCCGTTGACCAAGAACTGTTTTTCGTCGGTGAAAATCTCACCAAAGAGGACGCCTACGCCGCCAAGCGCGAAGGCGTCCTACGCCGGATTTCGCAGGGTGTTTACGTCCGGTCGGACCAGGATATCGATGAGGCATTCAGCGCATTTGCGCTGCGTATCTGCAAGAAACGGTACCCGGATGTGGCGCTGACGCATGCGACGGCCTGGTGGAAGGCACCGACCGGCGAACCGCACGCACTGCGGGTTTTCGTAGGAGGCGACTATCCGCACAAGTCGCCCTTCCGCGGGGTCAATCGCGCAGGTGAACTCGAAGAGGCCTACATCGTGCAAACCGCGGTGTGGCCGGATTTCACGGATCCGATGATGTACGAGCGTGTCACGATTTCGGATCCGAAAGGCGAGTTCGAGATGTGGAGCTCTACGCTGGAGCTCCAGGTGCTGCAGCAGATGGACGCGACCAAGGTGCACCCGGAAAAGCACCTGCCAGAATCCACACTGGACTTGATGTGGCGCCAGCTGCAAGACAAGCACGGCGACGCCGCCCTCGCATGGAATGTAATCAAGGAAGTGTCCAAGCGCGGCAAGAAGCCGAAGAAATACGAGGCTAAGCGTTTCGGCGGCCGCTTCTATCAAGATGTCTTGCGCGACATTCCGTTCGACGATCTCGTGCGTGGTATGAGCGAGGTACTCGACACGAGCAACATGTCGAGGGATGGCATTTTGCGAAATATCATCATGATGGACGACACCACGCGCAACAAGATTGTGCGCATCATCATCATGCGTGATCTCCTGACCGACATTTCGTCTTCCGAGTGGGACCAGCTTCCACCTGAGACCACGTAATTATGGAGAGAGGGGATGCCGCGCTGGGTTGATCTGTCCGCACACGGGGTGGCCATCCGCCTGCGCGATAACGCGCAGGGTAAGCAGTTGGTGCTGCAAGCTCTCGGCAATGTGCCGGTCACCGATGACGAAGCGACTGCGCTGGAATTCCAGCGTCTGGGCGACGAGTACGTACGCACCGGTTCGCAAATCTCCATGGCTGAGGTTCGCAAGGTGTACCCGCAGGTGCAGGTGCGGGATTTCACGAACGAGGAACTGGCCGCACCGCGCGGCGCGGCGCCTGTGCTGCACGTAGTAGCGTCAACCTCTGCGCCGTCGCCCGCGGCGGCAGCGGCCGCTCCGATAGACCGTAACGCAACTGCAAGCGCCATCCTGCGCGCCTGCACGCTGTCCCTGACGGCATTTTCTGAGCAGGCGACGTGGCGCAAGAACGGCGCGACCTGGCGCGCCGCGCTGGATGGGGTTGAACTGGACATCGGCAGTGCTGCCACCATGTGCCTGCGCAAACTCAAACCGGATGAGAAAATGCTGCTGGTGGCGCAAGAC
>JBBJNO010000325.1:0-2639 GCA_037720875.1 Luteimonas sp.
CGGCGCAAACAATGCGTTGTCGGCAGCGGCCAGCGCGCGGCCTTCGGCATCAATCAGCAGGATATTTGCATGCGGCCAGCGCGCGACCAGCGCATCGGCGTCGTCGCGCAGGTGGTCGGCGCGATCCAGCGCCGCATCCACGAACGCGAACGGCGCCGGTGGCGAACTTGCCGCGTGCCGGCCTGGGTCTTGCTGGCTTGCGTCCGGCAAGCTCACACCGTGAACGAGGAGCCGCAGCCGCAGGTGGACTTCGCATTCGGATTGCGGATCACGAATTGCGCGCCATGCAGGCTTTCGCTGTAATCGACCTGCGCGCCCATCAGGTATTGCAGGCTGAGCGGATCGACCAGCAGGGTCACGCCGTCGGTGGCGATGGCCAGGTCGTCCTCACCCTGCTGCTCGTCGAACTCGAAGCCGTACTGGAACCCCGAGCAACCGCCGCCCTGGATGTAGACGCGCAGCTTCAAGGCCTCGTTGCCCTCTTCCACGATCAACTCGCGCACCTTGCTGGCGGCAGCCTGCGTGAACAGCAGCGGCGCGTCGAGTTGCTGGTAGCTGGCTTCGGTGGTCATGGCGACAAGATGGGGCACGCGGGCGTCCGATTCAATCGCAGCGTGCTTTGGACGGTGCGAAATCGCTGCCTGAAAGCACTGCAGTCCGCAAAGGACGCCAAGGACGCAAATGAAAGAAGGGCAACGCCCTGGCGTCTTTCGCGTCCTTTGCGGACCCACGCAATGCCTGTGTTTCGATCGTGACCACGTTCCAGCGCTGCGGTCGAAGTGGTCATTGCGGTTGCGGGGTGGTGGTCGTGGCCTCGGCCCATGCGAATGCCTGCTCGGCGGTGCCGCCGCGGTCGGCCTTGACCTGGGCGATGACGCGCCCGGGCACGAAGTCCTGCGGCAGCAGCAGGCTGCCCTCCAGACGCTGGAAATAACGGAACTCGAAGCGCTGCGGTGGCGCCTGCGACTGCTGCAGCAAGTCGTCCCAACCCAGGCGCGTCAATTTGCCGCCGCGGGTGCCTTCCACGCTCAGCATCAGGCCGCCCTTGCTGACCGCGCCGCGATTGAGGTTCTGGGTCAGCATCGCGGTGTAACGCCAGCTGCCATCGCTGTCGCGGCGCAATTCGACATCGTGGACGCTCAGGCCCTTGCGTTGCCCGGTGGAGCCGACCAGCCGCTCGTAGAAGGCGACATCGGCGCGCAGGCCGGCCACTTCCTCCTCGCGTTCGGCCAGCGTCTGCTGCAATTCGCGGTTGGCCTGGCGGCTGATCCGGTCGGACATCTGCAAGGTGGTGACGCGCTGTTGCAGCTGCGCGTCGGACGCGGACTGGACGACGCCGGGGGCCGCCGCCGGGGGGGCGGTGCGGTGCGCGCTCCAGAACCAGACGGCGGCCAGCGAAGCGAACCACGCCACCACCACGACCCCTGTCCAGCCAACATGAGGACGTGCGGCGGCGGTTTCGGCAGGCTGCCCGACGACGAGCCGGGCACCGCCTGCAGCGTCACGCTGGTCTTCGGACATGGGATCGTTCATCGCCTGAGCCGGTCAGCAACATCGTGGCAGCCATTGTACGTATCGCATTAAGCACGGCTGCCTATACTCCGCAGCGTATGGCCCTGGCTTCACTCCCGCCGGCGGCCGCGATGAAAGGGGAAACACCATGTCGGAAGCCCATCTGTTCGCGATCGGCGTGCTGCTGGCCTGGCTGGCCGGCATCCGGGTATACCTGACCGTGTTTGGCGTCGGGCTGGCCGGCATGTTCGGCTGGGTCGACCTGCCGCAGGCGCTGCAGGCCACGCAATCGCCGTGGGTCATCGGCGTTTCCGGAGCGCTGGCGATCGCCGAATTCTTTGCCGACAAGATCCCGGGCGTGGATTCGGGCTGGGACTTGCTGCACACGTTGTTGCGGGTGCCCGTGGGCGCCTTCCTGGCGGCGGCCGCGATGTCGCCCAACGGCGAGCTCGGCGCGGGCGTGCTGGCCACGGGCGCCGGCGTGGCGCTGACCAGCCATCTGCTCAAGTCCGGCTCGCGCGCGCTGATGAACACCTCGCCCGAACCGGTCAGCAACTGGACCGCATCGGCCACCGAGGATGTCGCGGTCGTGACTGGGTTGACGCTGGCCTTCTCGCATCCGTGGATCGCATTGACCATCGTGGTCGCGGTCAGCGTGATGTTTGCCTTCGGCGTGTGGTGGCTGTGGCGCAAGCTGTTCCGCCGCGCGCCGAAACCGCAACCGCACCCCCGCTGAAACCTCACGATCGGTGATGGCCTGATCGCGGCCCCGGCCGCGTTGGTGAACATTGCGCATGGTGCTATCTGCGCATAATGCGGAAATCGCCAAGGGGGGCCGATGTCTGCCAACGGACCCAAAATGCACGACACCACGCCATCGCTCGATGCCGAGCATGGGGTCGCCGCGCCCGGCGAGGATCAGGCTGCGCCGGCGGTCATCCGTTATGCACGCCGCGCCGAAGCGCCACCCGCCCAGTACTGGCGCCGCTGGACCGGCGACATCTCCACCGTGGCCGAGTCTGCGAACGAGATCCAGCAACAACAGGCTGGCACGGCCCAGCCTCCGCCGCCTGTCGACCTCACCGGCCCGTACCAGCTGGTCGGCCAGCGCGATCGCCGACATCCCG
>JBBJNO010000326.1:0-2630 GCA_037720875.1 Luteimonas sp.
GCCGACGCGCCGCGCCGCCTCCATGACGGTGATGACGGACTGATGCGCCGCGCTGGCATCGGCGCTGATGATCACGACGCTGTCCTTGTTGCCGTTGGACGCGGTGGCGAGTGCCGCGGCCACCACTTCCACGCTGCGGTCGGACATCATCGTCCTCCCGATGGAATAGCGGCCGTCGGCGGACACGGCGACGATGACTTCCTTGGGATAGTCGCGCTGCGCCTCGGCGTCGGCTACCGGCAGGCGCAGCTGCATCTCGGTGAACTTGCTGTAGGTCGTCGAGAGCATCAGAAAGATCAACACGACCAGCAGCACATCGATAAACGGGATCAGGTTGATCTCCGGCTCGTCGCGCGCGCCGTGGCGGAAATGCATTCTCATGCTCAGGCGCGCAGGGTGTTGAGATGCCGGGCGAATCGCTCGCCGGCGAGTTCGAGATTCAGCAGGTATTCATCGACCCGCGTGCGGAAGTAGCGCCAGAAAATCAGTGCCGGAATGGCGACCATCAAGCCGAACGCAGTGTTGTAGAGAGCGATCGAGATGCCATGCGCCAACTGCGCGGGATTGCCGGTGCCGACCGCACCGCTGGAAGGCGCCTG
Organism: Luteimonas sp.; assembly: GCA_037720875.1. Taxonomy (GTDB): domain Bacteria; phylum Pseudomonadota; class Gammaproteobacteria; order Xanthomonadales; family Xanthomonadaceae; genus JALYOU01. The sequence goes on from JBBJNO010000326.1 coordinate 600, forward strand.
CGAGCCGAAGATTTCGATCATGCCGATCACGGTGCCCAACAGGCCAAGCAGCGGCGCCGCGGAAGCGATCGTCGCGATGGCGGGCAGATAGCGTTCGAGTCTGTGCGCCACGACGCGCCCGGCTGCTTCCATGGCCACACGCAGATCGTCTTCACTGGAGAGCGGATTGGAATTGAGGGTGCGAAAGCCGGCCGCCAGCACCTCGCCGAGCCCGGAGTTCTTTTCCAGTTTAGTCACCATGTCCGGTCCGGGGATGGAAGTGCGGGACACGGTGATCGCCTCGTCGAGCAGCTTCGGCGGCAGTACTCTGGACGTTTTCAGGCTTGTGAATCTCTCGATGACGAGCGCAAGCGCGATCACCGAACAGGCGAGTAGCGGCCATATGGGCCAACCCGCAGCAACTATGATCGAAAACAAGTAATCCTCCGGTCCATGGACTGCAAATGCGTAAGCAATTATCCACCGAGGCACGAGCAATGTTCCAATTTGTGTCTCTGTAGGCGCACACCCACAGTTTCTGTGGATAACTTTGTGGCTAACCCATGCGGCAAGCTGTCCAAACCCATGTACGACGGGCCTTACGTCGGATCGATCGAATTTTGAGCAGCACTTTTTCAATGAAATCAACGGGTTGCACGTAGAGTCGTGCAGGGGTCGTATGCGTTCGAAGGGGCTTGAGGCGAGTCACACCGCTTGTGGACGACTTGACAAGCGGAGCTTCGCGCGCACATGAACGAATACGCGCCGGTTACGGGCGTTCCGCGCGTTTGGTCGGTGGGCGCGTTGTGCAAAGCAATTGGCGACGCGCTCGAGGCTCGCTTCAATCCCGTCTCGGTTTGCGGAGAGATATCTGGCTTCTCACGTGCGGCCAGCGGGCACTGCTACTTCGCCCTGAAGGACGAATCCGGCCAACTTCGATCTGCAATGTTTCGGCGCGCGGCGGGACTGCTCGATTTTTCGCCGCGGGACGGCGATCAGGTCGAAGTCCGCGGGCGCCTCGCCGTGTACGAACCGCGCGGCGACCTGCAACTGGTGGTCGAGAGCCTCCGCCGCGCCGGACAGGGGGCTCTGTTCGAGCAGTTTCTACAGCGCAAGGCGCGGCTCGAGGCAGAGGGCCTCTTTGACAGCGCTCGCAAACGGCCGCTGCGGGCGATGCCGCGTTCAATCGGATTGGTGACGTCTCTGGGCGCTGCTGCGTTGCATGACGTGGTCACGGCCTTGCGCCGGCGTGCACCACACGTCGCAGTGGTGCTGGCACCTGCAGCGGTGCAGGGTGCAGGTGCGCCGGCCGAGCTCGTGCAGTCGCTCAAGTCGCTGTATTCGCTCGAATCAACCCTGGACGCCATCCTGTTGGTGCGCGGCGGCGGCTCGATGGAAGATCTATGGGCTTTCAACGACGAAACGCTGGCCCGGACCATTGTTCAGAGTCCGATTCCCATCGTGAGCGGCGTAGGCCATGAAACCGACTTCACCATCGCCGACTTCTGCGCCGATGTTCGAGCACCGACGCCGACTGCCGCAGCCGAACTCGTAGCGGCACCGGGCGATCTGTGGCTCGACACGCTCGACTTGCTCGAACGGCGGTTCAGCCGCGCGCTCTCGGCGCGCCTCGACGTCCTGAGCCAGCGGCTGGACCTGGCCGGGGGGCGGCTCGCACGTCCATCGACGCTGGTGGGGCGTCAGCAGATGCGGCTCGCGCATCAGGTGCAGCGGCTGCAATACGCTGCATCGTCACAAGTGCAGCTGCATGCGCAGGCGCAGCAGGCCATGGGTTCGAGCCTGCCGCTCAGCTGCGGTCGAGCTTTGGCGCAGCACCGGGAACGTCTCGAGCGGGCCGCGGTGCGCCTGCAATTGCTCGACCCGGCACTGGTCTTGCAGCGCGGCTATGCATGGCTCACGGATGCGAACGGCCATGCGGTCACGAGCACGCACCAATTGGCACCGGCCGATAAAGTTCAGGCGCGGCTTGCCGACGGTACGGTCGACATGACCGTCCAGGAAACACGGAGGACGGGTAGGCGTCCGACGCGA
>JBBJNO010000327.1:0-2619 GCA_037720875.1 Luteimonas sp.
TCGAGTTGGCCCTTGCGCTCGACGTCATAACGATTGCGCGAGAACACCGGGAAGCGCAGGTCGTAGCAGACCAGCGGACAGATGCGCCAACCTTTCCATTCCACAGTCGATCGCTCGCTGCCGGCGGCATAGCGCTCGTGCTCCTTTGCGTAACGGAACAGATGGCGCTTGTCGTAGGTGTGCAATCCGCCATCAGGCATTGCAAACAGCAGACGATTGAAGACGCCGCCATCGGTGCGCAACTGCACGCTGCCGCAGACGGCCGCATCGAGTTGCCTGGCCTGCGCCTTGATCCACGCGACCGTCGGGCCGTCCATCGTTTCGGCATCGTCGATGGCATCGTTGCTGAAACCGCTGGTGAAGGTTTCAGGAAGCAGCACCAGATCGGTCACGCCATGCAGCGGCGTCATCAGGTCGCCGTAATACTCGCGGTTGCCGGCGGGGTCGCGCCACAAAGTGGCGCCCTGGACGAGGGAGATGCGGAGGTTTTCCATCATGACGACTCCATGGAATCGTCATTCCCGCGCAGGCGGGAATCCAGTGCCTTCGGCCTTGCATGGCAAGGCGCTGGATTCCCGCCTGCGCGGGAATGACGAGTAAAAAATCATAACGTCTGAAGACGCTCAATCGCCGCATCCAGCGTCGTCTGGTTCTTCGCGAAACACAATCTTGCGAGACGTTGCCCGGCAGGTGGCGTCTCGTAGAACGGCGACAGCGGAATCGCGGCGACGCCCTGGTCTTCCACCAGCCAGCGACAGAACGCAGCATCGTCCAGATCGCTGACCGCCGAATAATCGACCAGCTGGAAATATCCGCCCGGCACGGGCAGCGGCATCAATCGCGTCGTCAGCAACTGCTCGCGAAACGCATCGCGCTTGGCCTGGTAGAACACGCCCAGTTGCTCGTAATGCTCCGGCTCCACGTCCAGCATCGCCGCGAACGCGTGCTGCGCCGGAGCGAACGTGCAGAACGTGTTGTATTGATGCACCTTGCGGAACTCGGCGGTTAATGCTGGCGGTGCGATGCAATAGCCGACCTTCCAGCCGGTGCAGTGGTAAGTCTTGCCGAAGCTCGATATGACGAAGGCGTGATCGCGCAATTCCGCATGACGCAGCACCGATTCATGCCGCGCGCCATCGAACACGATGTGTTCGTAGACCTCGTCCGACAGCAGCACGATGCGGGTATCGCGCAGGATGTCGGCGACCACCCGCATGTCGTCGGCGGTCAACATCGCCCCCGAAGGATTGTGCGGACTGTTGATCATCAGCATGCGGGTCCTGGGCGTGATTGCGTCGCGCACGCGCTGCCAGTCGGGCGCGAACGTCTGCGGATCGAGCGGGGTGTGGACTGCGCGCGCGCCGGCCAGATCAATCGCAGGTTCGTAGCAGTCGTAGCAAGGATCAAGGACGATCACCTCCTCGCCCGGCCGCACGACGGCATGGATCGCATTGAAGATGGCTTCGGTCGCGCCGCTGGTGACGGTGATCTCGCCGTCGGCATCCACCTGGCAGCCGTACACGCGTTCGGTCTTGCGTGCGATGGCCTGACGCAGCGACGGGATGCCGGTCATCATCGCGTACTGGTTGTGGCCGGCGCGCATCGCGGCGTCGAGTTCGTCGACCAGGCGTTGTGGCACCGCAAAGTCCGGGAACCCCTGCCCCAGATTGACTGCGCCGTGTTGCGCGGCAAGCTGGGACATCACCGTGAAAATGGTGGTGCCCACCCTGGGCAGCTTGGTTTCGATGCGAGGCACAGGGTTTTGCGGCATGGCGGATTCCAGTCCCGAAAAATGTTTCGGCGATCACCGGAGTTTACGGATGCGCGGTGATCGGTTAAACCATGCCGATGCCAATTTCGAACGATCGTCTGAACGGGTTGCTGGAGGCTTACCTCACGGCGGAGTACCGATGGGAACGCGATGGGCAGTGGCTCGCGCTGGTCGTCGGGAAACCTGCGCCTGAGCTCGATGACGCCTTCCCGGAGGCTCGGCAGTTCGGGACGATCTCGGCATGGAATCCGTATTCGGTGGTGCGGCAAGACCAGTTCAACCGTGAGGCCGATGCAGCCCTGCATGCGATGCTGGCGGCCAGCGGCAGCCTGTTCCAGCCGGCCTTCGCGGCCGCGCGCAATCGCAGCTGGAAGGAATCAAGCTGGCTGATCGTTGACATGCCGTTGCCGGAGTTCGATGCGCTGTCGCGGCGCTTCGGCCAGCTCGGCACCTTGTGCTGGCAGCGCGGGCAACCGGTCCGGCTGCGCATGGATGCGGCACGGCCAGCGACGGCGTCCGACCTTGCCTTCGTCGACTGGCTAAAATAAGCGCCGACGACCGCCACTGCGGTCCACGACGATCCCATGCTCGACACCCATCACCCCGCCCCGCCGCTGCTGGCCGCGCGCGGCCTGAGCTTCGCGCGTAACGAGCAGCCGGTGTTCGGGCCGCTGGATTTCGCCGTCGATGCCGGCGAGGCATTGCTGGTGCAGGGCGACAACGGCGTGGGCAAGACCACGCTGCTGCGCGTGTTGGCCGGATTGCTGCGCGCCGATGCGGGCGAAATCGATCTGGACGGCACGCAGGCGCGCGCACGGGATCGCAGCCGTTCGATCGCTTATCTCGGC
>JBBJNO010000328.1:0-2608 GCA_037720875.1 Luteimonas sp.
TTGCGGATTCCGATGATCGCGCGCAGCCATTCCGACATGATGGCGCGCAGCGTTCCGATTTGATCGCGATCAGTTGCGGTCACCCGGTCGACATGGGTTGGGTGTCAGTTTCGTGAGGTAGGGTCAATCGCCGATGGACGCTTTGGTGCGCCGCAGGCTGTCACCTTCGAGTTCGACGCGGTGAGCGTTGTGAAGAAGGCGGTCGAGGATGGCGTCGGCGTAGGTGGAATCGCCGATGGCATGATGCCACGAAGCGGTCGGAAGCTGGCTGGTCACGATGGTCGATTTGCGGCCGTACCGATCTTCCAGGATCTCGAGCAGGTCATGCCGGGCCTGTGCATCCAGGGGCTGAAGACCCCAATCGTCCAGGATGAGCAGTTCGACGCTGGCTAGGCTTTTGAGCCTGTTGGCGATGCGGCCGTCGCCGCGTGCCAGGGCAAGCTCGTCGAGCAGTCGCGTGAACCGCACGTAGAGGACCGAGCGGTTGTCGCGGCAGGCCTTGTGCCCGATGGCGCAGGCGAGCCAGCTTTTGCCGATACCGGTCGGGCCGCAGATCGCCAGATTGTCGTGCGCGTCGATCCACTCGCCGCTCAACAGCGTTTCGAACAGCCGGCGCTCGAGCCCGCGGGGACTTCGATAGTCGACATCTTCAGGTGCGGCCTGGTGCCGCAATTTGGCGTATCGAAGGCGCGCACTCAGCCTCTTGTCGTGCCGCCAGGTGGTTTCCCGGTCGAGCAGCAGGGCGAGCCACTCGGCATGGCTGAGTGTGGCGGCGTCGCCATGCTTGTCGAGTTCGGTGAAGGCTTTGGCCATGCCTTGCAGGCCGAGCGCCTGCAGCTGGTCGAGGGTGGGATGTATCAGCATGAGCTATCTCCTCAGTGGTAGTATTTGGGACCGCGGATATTGGGGTGGTCGACGCTCACCTCTCCGGCCGGGCGGGGACGATGGAGCGGATCTGCGTCGAGCTTCTTCTCGAGGATGGATTTGACGGCGCCGTATTTGCGCGCGCCGATCTCGAGAGCGCGTAGCGACGCGGCGTCGACACGGACGGCACCGTAGGCGCGCGCCAGCCGCACTATGCCGAGACAGGAGCGATAGCCCTGCTCGGGATGGGGCCGGTCGCTCAGGATCATCTCGCACAGCATCCTGACCGACGGGCCAAGCCGTCCGGCTTCATCGAGCAGGCGTTCGACCGTCCAGTCGCCGTAACGGCGATGGCTCGACGGCATATGGTCGTTGATGGTGGTGTGATGGCCGTTGCCGGACCCGCGCATGTGGGACGCGACCCGCTCGCCCCTGAGGAAGATCTCGACGGTGCGCGCGGTCAGCCGCACCTCGACCTGCGCCCGGGCATGGCGGTAAGGCACCGAGTAGAAATGCTTCGCTGCCTCGACGTGATAGTCGATGCCGACTTTGCAGCGGCGCCACTCCGCCAGGACGTATGGCTCAGCCGGCAACGCCTTAAGCAAGGGGCGGTCGATCTCCTCGAACAGCTCACGCCGCGACCGGCCGAACCGGCGCATGACGCGGGCGTTCAACGCGGTCATCATCTCGACCATGGCGGCGCGTAGTTCGTCCAGGCCGTACCAGATCCGGTTACGAAGACGCCCAAACAGCCAGCGCTCGACGATGCCGACACAGGCCTCAACCTTGGCTTTATCGCGCGGGCGATATGGTCGGGCCGCGAGCACTGCCGTGCCGTAATGCGCGGCGAGCTCGGCGTAGGTGCGGTTCACCTGCGGGTCGTAGAGGCACGCCTTGATGACCGCGACCTTGGCATTGTCGGGGACCAAAAGACGCGCCGCCCCGCCGAAGAAGCCGAACGCCCGAACATGGGAGTCTGTCCAGTCGGGCAGGGTCTCGGTCCATGTCGGCCAGACAAACGAAAGGCTTGAAGCGCCCATCACCGCCACAAATAGATGCGCTTGCCGGATCTCACCCGTCAGCCGGTCGACCACCACCGGCACCGTATCGCCAGCATAGTCGACGAACATCCGGTCCCCGCCCAGATGCGTTTGCCGCATCGTAACCGGCAGGCGCCCCTCCCACGCGCGGTAAAGCTCGCAGAACCGGGAATACCGGTAACCGTCGGGCTGAACCTCGATATATTCGTCCCACAGCACCTGAAGTGTGACGTGCTTGCGCTTCAGCTCCCGGTTGACGGCCGCCCAGTCCGGTTCGGGCCGATCGCGCTGCCCGCCTCTGGTCGCCGCCACACCGTAAAGCTCAGCTTCGAGCGCGGTGTCCGTCAGCCCGTCTGGCAACGGCCACTCCAGCTTCGATGCCCGGAAACGCTGAAGCATCACACGTACGCCCGTGCTGCCTACGCCCACCTGGCGCCCAACCTCCCGAGACGGCAGCTTGGCGTCGTACGTCAGTCTCAAAATCTCGCGCACCTTGCGCATCGCAATTCGCTCCGTCGGCATTGGCTGCTCCTCAAAAAGAAGCACCCTGCGACGACCGGATCACACCGCCAAAACACCCCGCATCTGATCGCCATCATGTCGGAACACTGATCGCGATGATGTCGGAATGTTGATCGCCATCATCTCGGAACGCTGATCGCGATGATCCCGGAATGCTGAGCGCGATGATCCCGGAATCCGCA
>JBBJNO010000329.1:0-2595 GCA_037720875.1 Luteimonas sp.
GATCTGTTCGACAGCACGACGGTGGCGCGGATGGCCGCGCATTTCGGCACCCTGCTCACGGCCCTAGTCAAGGCGCCGCACGAAAGCGTGTTCAAGGCCGCGATGCTGGACCAGGCTGAACGCCAGCAACTGCTGGTCGAATGGAACAGCACCCAGTCTGCTTATCCGCAGGACAAGTGCCTGCACGAATTGTTCGAAGAGCAGGCGGCACGCTCGCCCGATGCGCCGGCGGTCCTCGCCGACGACGCTCACCTGAGTTACGGCGAACTCAACGCCAGGGCCAACCGGCTCGCGCATTACCTGCGCGGCCTCGGCGTCCAGCCCGACGACCGCATCGCCATTTGCGCGCAACGGGGTGCGGGCATGGTGGTGGCGATGCTGGCCACCCTCAAGGCCGGCGCCGGCTACGTGCCGCTGGACCCGGCCTACCCGGCCGACCGCCTGGCCTACATGCTCAAGGACAGCGCACCGAAGGCGGTGCTGACCCAGGGACAGGCCGGCGCGGCATTGCCGGCCGCGGACGTTGCACGGATCGACCTCGATGCCGATGCGCCGCGCTGGGCCGGCCTGCCCACGCATGACCTGGACCGTGCCGCGGTAGCCCTGCTGCCCGGCCACCTGGCTTACATCATCTATACCTCCGGCTCGACCGGCATGCCCAAGGGAGTCATGATCGAGCATGGCAACGCGGTCAATTTCGTCTGCTGGGCGCGGGCGGCATTTGCCCCCGAGCTCCTCGAAAAGACCCTGTTCGCCACCTCGCTCAATTTCGACCTGGCGCTCTACGAATGCTTCGTGCCGCTCAGTGCTGGCGGGTCGACGACGATCGTGGCCAATGCGCTCGCCTTGCTGAGCCAGGAGGCGGACGTCAGCCTGATCAACACCGTGCCGTCGGCGATCGAAGCCCTGGTTGACGCCGGCGCCATTCCGGCGACGGTCAAGCTGGTCAACCTGGCCGGCGAAGCCCTGAAACGGGCCCTGGTCGAACGCCTGTTCGCCGCCAGCGCGGTCGACACCGTGTGCAATCTTTACGGTCCGTCGGAAACGACGACCTATTCGACCTGGGTGGCGATGCCGCGCGCGGGCGGCTTCGTCAAGCACATCGGCCGGCCGATCGCCAACACCACCGTCTACCTGCTCGATGCGCATGGCCAGCTGGTGCCGCCGGGCGTGCCCGGTGAAATCTATATCGGCGGCGCGGGCGTGGCGCGCGGTTACCTGAACCGACCCGACCTGAGCGCCGAACGCTTCCTGGCCGACCGCTTTGCGCAAGCGCCCGAGGCGCGCATGTACCGGACCGGCGACCTGGCCCGCTATCTGCCTGACGGGAATATCGAATACCTGGGCCGGATCGACCACCAGGTCAAGATCCGGGGCTTTCGCATCGAACTGGGAGAAATCGAACACGCCCTGGCCACCCATGCGCAGGTGGCCAATGCGGTGGTGCTGGCCAAGGAATCGGCCGGCGGCCAGCGCCTGGTCGCCTACGCGGTGGTCGAGAATGTCGCGCTGCACGGCCAGCCGCTGGTCGAAGCATTGCGCCGCCATCTTGCGCAGACCCTGCCCGAATATATGATCCCGCAGGCCCTGGTGCTGCTCGCGGCCCTGCCCCTGACCCCGAACGGCAAGCTCGACCGCAAGGCCTTGCCGGAGCCGGACCTGGCGCACGGGGCGGCAAGCTATGTTGCACCGAGCACGGAACTGGAACTGGTACTGTGCGCGACCTGGCAGGAAGTGCTCGGCGTAGCGCAAGTAGGTCTCACCGATAACTTCTTCCAGCTGGGCGGCCATTCGCTGCTGGCCACACGCCTGGTAGCGCAGATCAACCAGCGCCTTGGCCTGGTGCTGCCGCTGAAAGCCTTGTTCCAGTCGCCTACGCCAGCTGGCCTGGCGCAGGTACTGTCCCAATTAGAACGCGGCCTGGACCGCCCTGCACTGTTGCCTGTCACGCGCGGTCAGGATCTGTTGCTGTCCTATTCACAGCAGCGGCTGTGGGTGCTGGACCAGATCGACGGCGGCAGCGCGCATTACAACTTGCCGGGGGCACTGCGGCTGTCGGGTACCTTGGACGAACAGGCGCTCAATCGCGCCCTGCACAGCATCCTCGCGCGCCACGAGAGCCTGCGCACCTGCTTCGAGGTGGGCGCGGACGGCCAGCCACGGCAAGTGGTCAAGGACGCTCCGGCGTTCGCCGCGCCCGTTACGGACCTGTCGCACCTGCCGGCGGGCGAACAGCAATTGCAGGTGGCCGCACGGGTGGCCGATGAAGCGGGGCAGGTGTTCGACTTGCGCTGCGACCTGATGCTGCGCGCGGCCTTGCTCAAGCTGGCGGGCGACGAACACATCTTGCTCGTCACGATGCACCACATCGCTTCCGACGGCTGGTCGATCGGGATCTTCATCCAGGAGTTCAGCGCCCTGTACAGCGCCTATGCCCAGGGCCGGGCCAATCCACTGGCGCCACTGGCGATCCAGTATGCCGACTACGCCCAGTGGCAGCGCAACTGGCTGCAGGGCGACGTGCTGGACCGGCAATTGGATTACTGGACGACCCAGCTGGCGGACCTGCCGGTGGCGCACAGCCTGCCCCTGGAT
>JBBJNO010000077.1:0-9617 GCA_037720875.1 Luteimonas sp.
GCGCACGCAATTGCACGCCATCGGTCGTTTCCACCGTGTCGTGCGACAGGAAACGCGCGCGCGCCGGCAGCAACGCGATCGTGTTCTGGTCGAGCCGTTGCTGGTAGCTGTGGTGGATGTTCTCGATATAGCGCTGGCGATGGGTGATGAATTGCGCCCAGTCCAGCTGCGGCGCTGGCACCGAAAATCCCAATTGCGCCGCCATCGCGATCTTCTGCGACAGGTCCGCCGCCAGCCACATCGCTTTCTTCGGCACGCAGCCGACGTTGACGCAGGTGCCGCCCAGTGCGCCGGGTTCGAGCAGTGCGACGCGGGCGCCGTGGGTGGCGGCGCGGAAGGCGCCGGCGAGGCCGCCGGATCCGCCACCGATCACGATCAGGTCGAAGTCGTAACCGGACTGGCTCATGTGCAGCGACGCGTGTGTCGTGTCATTGGAAACGCTCCGCGCTGTAAAGGGTAGGATCGATCGAAGGCGCGTTTGCGGTGATCAGGTCCGCGATCAACTGGCCGGTACCGGTGCTCATGCTGACCCCGAGCATGCCATGTCCCGTTGCCAGCCAGACATGGTCATGTCCCGGCGCGCGGCCAATGATCGGGACGTCATCATAGGTCATCGGCCGCCAGCCGAACCATTCCTCGCGCCGTTCCGGGCCGACAGGTTCGCGCAAATACGCTCGCGCGCCGCGCTCCAGCGCATCCAGCCGCGTGCGGTTGAGCGTACTGTCGTAACCGGAAAATTCCATGGTGCTGCCGAGCCGATAGCCGTCTTCCCATGTCGTCACGCAGACCGAAACGTCCTTCAGCACAATCGGACGCCGCGGCGCGAGTCGTGGGCGCGAATAGGTGATGGAGTAACCCTTGCCGGGCTGGATCGGCAACTTGATATGCAGCGATTTCGCAAGCGAGGGCGACCATGCGCCCAGGGCGATGACGGCATCGCGGCCACGACGCACGCCGCGCGATGTCGAGACAGCGACCCCTGTCGCCTCCGACGACACCGCTTCGACGCGACAGCCTTCCTCGATGACGCCGCCCTGCCCGCGCACGACGCGGGCGAGTTCGGCGACGTAGTCGTTGGGACGCAGGCTGGCATCGCCTGCAAAGCGCAGCGCGCCGACCGAAATGTCGTCGCGCAACGCGGGTTCCTCGCGAGCATAAGCGGCTGCGTCGAAGGCTTCGGTCGCGATACCGAACTGGCGCAGCGCAGCGTACTGGGATGCATCCTTCTCCAAGCGCCGCCGATCGCGGTACACGTAGTCCACGCCGCTCTCGTCGAATGCACATGCGAGCCGGTAATCGCGCACCCACTGCGACAGCCGCTGTCTCGAATCGTTGAGCAGCGCGCTCCTGGCCTGCATGCCCTGCCGCCAGTCGCGCGCGTTGCAGCGTCCGGCGAACTGCAGCAGCCACGCCCACAATGCGGGATCGATGCTCGGCTTGACGTACAGCGGCGCGTCCGGCGTCAGCATCCAGCGCATGGCCTGCGTGATCATTCCGGGTGCGGCCAGCGGCGGTGCATGGCTCGGCGTGATGGTGCCGCAATTGCCGTGCGAACTGCCGCAACCGGTCTTGCCCGCTTCGAGGACGCGCACGCCACGTCCGGCCTCGAGCAGCGCGAGTGCGCAGCACAGGCCGATCACCCCGCCGCCAATGATCAGCACATCATCCTGGTGACTCATGCGGCCAGTTTAAGCGCAGGCTGCAATGACTCGCGAGCGGATTTCGCAAGTGCGTCTCGCAAGCGGATTTCGCAAGTGCGTCTCGCAAGCGGGTTTTCGCAAGCGTGTCTCGCAAGTCGATCTTTCGCGGGCCAAGCCGTCGCGGCTCACCCGGCCAAGACTCGATCATCGGCAACCCGCATCTGCGGCCGGCGCAAATACGTGACCCAGCGCCACAACCATTCCAGCGGGCCGTAGCGGAATTGCGACAGCCACCAGCGGTTCAGCAGCACCTGCAACGCGAACACCACGACCACGAACACCACCTGGCCGGCGCGACCCATGCCCCAGTGTCCCCATCCGTAGCCGTAGAAGAACAGCGTGCCGATGATCGATGCGCCCAGGTAATTGGTCAGCGCCATGCGGCCGGCCGGCGCCAGCCACGACAACAGACGGCTCCAGACCGGTTTCTGCATCAGCAGCACGATCACCGCGATGTAGCCCAGCGACATCGGCAGGTTGCCGAGCATCTGCAGGCCGATGGCGAGCTGCCACTGGGCATCGTTCTGGCCCGGGACGTGGTGGGTCGCGATCAGGCTGCTGGTCACCGCCAGCACGGTGCCGAGCGGCAACGCGATGCCGGCAAGTCTTCGGAACAGTCCCAGATGTTCGTGCGGTCGCACGATCGCGCCCGATTGCACGAACCAGACACCAATCAGGAACAGGCCCAGCACCATGGCCGGGAGCACACCATTGCCGACGTACTCGGCCAGATAGGCCTTGCTGCGGAATGTCACGGCCTGGGCATACGTGCCGGTGCGCATCACGCGCGCCTCGGTCGCCACTTCCTGGCGATGTTCGGCACGGCGCGTTTCGATCTTCTGTTTCTGTTCGGCGGTGGGTTGCGGCTGGTCCCCGGAAGGCGCCATCACGGTCATCGCGGCACCAACGGTCATGGCCAGAAACGGCGCCAGATACAACGCGGTGCCGATGCGTACCTTGCGCTGGTCGGGCGGATCGCGGAAACGCATCGACAGCCACGCCAACAGCACCAGCACCATGCCGCCGAAAACGAAAACACCGGCCTTTTGCGCACCCACCATCGCGATGCCGATGCCGCCACCGACAAGCATCAGCAACGTCGCAATGACCAGCCCCAGCGTCAACACCGGCCAGGGCTTTCCGAATACATCCACGTCACGTTCGCTGCGCAGGTACACCGCCGTCATTCCGGCAATGGCCAGCAACACCACGAAACCACCGGCTGCCTGCGCCTTGAACGCAAAGCCCACCGCCGCCAGCACTGCGGCAATCAACAAGCCTTGCCAGAATCTCCCGAACAGCGTTAGCAGCAGCACCATCGCCGCAGTGGCGTAGGCAAGCAGGATGTCGCCGCCCCAGATCACGATGCCATGCAACACACCGAATACGGCCAGCGCCAGCGTCCGCCGCACGTAGGGCCACACGAAGGCGCGACCAGCGCCGTGTGCGCGGGTCAGCATCACCGCAAAACCCATGCCGAACAGTATCGAGAACATCGTCCAGAACTTGCCGCGGACGAAGGTGTGGATGAGCCAGCCGGCGGCGTGGTCGAGTCCGGTCAGGGTCGCCGGCATGCCTGCGCCCAGGTCGCCGAGTGGACGACTGAAAAATTCGACATTCATCAACAGGATGCCGAGCAGGGCGAAACCGCGGATCACGTCGAGCGTCTGGATGCGCTCGCCGATCTCGATGGGTCCGATTCCTGTGCGGCAAGGTGCGGTGGCTTCTTTGAGCTCGACACCAGCGATTGAAGGCAGCATGGTATTCGGCGTCATTTGATTCATGGCGATCCCAGGGTTCGGGGGATTAGCGCACGGTCAGGCGAGCGCATCGCGGGTCGTTAGTCACCCATCCCTGATGGGCGGCAAGAAATCCCATCGAACCCGGCATCGACAACCCGCATCTGCGGCCGGCGCAAGTAGGTGAACCAGCGCCACGGCCATTCCACTGGACCATAGCGGAACCACGATAACCACAAGTAGCTCAGCAGCATCTGCAATGTGAACACAACGATGACGAACAGTACCTGCCACGCGCGACCCAGACTCCAGTGTCTCGCGCAACCAGGGTGCGGCCTATTCGCTGAGTCGCGCGCATCAGGCGTTCGCGACGCTTGGATACAAGGTGGTCAGCGTCGAGCCGTATATCGAGAACGGGGGTTTGCAGGGTTTTTCGTGTCGTATCAGGAGTAACGCTGTTCCTCCTCCCGCCGGGAGAAGGGAAACAACATCAAGTGCGCGGCAACGTCACCCCCTATCTGCCCTTGATATTTGCCACCACGATCCTTGTACGACGTCTCGCAGACTTCATGGAACTGGAAGAACAACATCTGCGCCACGCCTTCGTTGGCATAAATGCGCGTCAGCAGCAGCGTGGCGATGGTGCCGCGCGCCGCGCGGAGCTACCATTCGTGTCGGCAGATGCTAGGAGCTTGGCGATGTGGCTCGTAAGGTCGTGGACCCCCGCTGTGAAATTGGCAGGACTTGTCGTCCTGGCCGCAGCCTGCGCCCCGGATCAGACACCCCCCGCGGTGACGGAGAACGCTCCTGCGGCCGCTTCCCAAGTGGCGGGCTGGTATGTGCAGGACGCGACTGGAGCGCGCTTTCAGCTGTGCGGTGATCCCGATGTGCTTACCGTTGTCAGCGGCACTGAGTTGCGTAAGCGAGCGGCGGATTTCGGGTTGCAGAATGGCGAACCGATCTACGTGCGGCTCGACGGAAGTCGCGCCGAGGGGCGCTTCCAGTTGGTGCATGTCGAACAGTTCGGCTCGCCGGTGCCGATCAGGAACTGCCGGATGAGCGGCACGATGATCCAGCAGTAACCAACCGATCTCCAATCTCTGATCGCGCATTTACAGCTCAAACCACAAACTTGGCCAGGATATCCCATGAACACTGTCTATGGATTGCTGCCCGGACTGGTCCTCTCTGCGCTCCTGCTGGGCGCCTGCGACCGCGATCGCCCTGCGACCGGAGCCGATGCTCCCGGCGTGAATGCCGAGCCCGTTGGCAGCTCGGCTACTCGCAGCGACGAGCAGGCGCCCGTGCCACGCCCTCGCCCGCGGATGCAGGCAACAGTTCCCGCAAAACCGGACAGCGGCCTGTCGTTCACCGACCTCGACAAGAACATGGACAGTGGCATCAGCCGCGAGGAGCTGCCCATTACCCAAATGCTCCACCAGCATTTCAATGAGGCGGACACCAGTGGCGACGGCAGGTTGTCCTATGCCGAGGTGGAGAGGCACCGGTTGGACATGGGGATGGAGCCTCAGGCGGTGATCACCGATGGCAGGTCGGTAAACCAGATGGACAAGAACGGTGATGGCGGCATCTCGCACGACGAGTTATGGAATAACGAGATGCTCTACCGGCACTTCGACGAAGCCGACAAGGACCGGGACGGCTGGTTATCGGCCTCGGAAGTCGACGCACACCGCGCCGCCATGGCCTCGGGCGACTGAGCTGCAAAACTGCCTGCCCGCAGCCTCCCGCGGCCCGACGAACTCCGCGGTGAAGCGGGCAAAAAAACGCCGGGCGAACCCGGCGTTTTCTATTGCGGAATCAGAATCCAGACAATCGCTGCTGGCCGGACTCAGTTAGCAAGCGTTACGTGGTGGATCCAGGTGCCGCCGCGGCCATCGGGCGCCGCCCAGATCTCGAAGTCACGGCCCTTCTGCACCCGCACGCCCATCGGCATCTGGCCAGCCATGGACTGCTGCGCCGAGCTAGCCGAGCTGGTGGAGTAGGTGTTGACGCTGTCCAGGTGGCTGTACATCGTGGCCAGCTGGGCGTAGTCGTGGGAATTCGGCGAGACGCTGGCCGCGCTGCGCGAGTAGTCCATGCAGGTGCCCTGCGAGGAACCGTCTTCGCTGGTGTGGCCCAGGCCGAAGTCATGGCCGACTTCCTGGCACATCACGTGCCGCGCTTCGTTCGGATCGCTCGTCCACGTCGACGTGTAACTGTCGTTCATCTTGGCGGTGCCCTGCGTGATGTGGTCGCCACTGATGTTGATGGAGGCGAGCCCTAGCCAGCCATTCTTGCCATACGACTGGTTGCAGACGCGGATCTTGCCGGCGACGGCAGCGCACTTGCGGCGGGTGTTGCTGTCGGTGGCAGCCGCGACCACGACTACGTCAAAGTCCGCAGCTTGGGACCATTCGGTCGCAGCAATAGCCAGCAGGGACGGCCAGTTGGCATTGCTGTTGGGGACAGTGCTGTCCAGCGCCTGCAGGACGAAGGTGTTGGTGGTGGTGCCCCAATGGTAATTGGCCCAGCTATGGCTGGCATTGGCGGTCATGGCGGCAGTGGCGACGGCGGCGACGCCGAGGACGGCTGCAGCGATTCGGTTGATTTTCATTGCGGTTTTGACCCCTGGCGATTGAAATGATGGTTAGGCACGAACAGTGCGGACATCAAAAGGCGGCAAGGGGATCCCCGCCGCTGGGACGAACCCTACGGTCTTTTCCAAGGAATGCATGCTGCATCGCAATATATGCCTTAACCCGTTCATTGAATGATATAAAGTGTGTCATCGATCACAGAAAAGCACTGTTCCGTACTGCTTCCACTTGTTGCGTTGCGACAAATATTCGTAAAAAAGTCACCGATTGACGCAGGCCGCAGTCAGTCGACGCTGCATATTGCAGACACACTGAAGTCTTCAACCTCCAATGACAAAGCGTCGTCGGCATGCGCGCGTACCTGGGGGCAAAAAAGGTTCTTCAGGGATCACCGGAAGGCGGCCTTAGATCTTCAGGTAGAAGTAGTCGCTGTCTCGGTAGCCGCATGCCATGCGCTTGACCCCCTTGATTTTGTTGTTGATGCCTTCCAGCTGGCCGCTGTGCATCGGCCAGCGCACCCGGGACACGATGCCGCGCCAGTAGCCGCGGAGTCGTCGGGCAAATGCACCAGCGCCGGGATGCGGCTTTTTCGGGCATGTGACATCCATTGCAACCACGCGCGACGCCATGCCCATGCGGTGGACGCGGCCCACAGCAGCTTCAGCTGTTCTTTCATGACGTAGACCGTCGTGTCCGCGGTGGTTGCGATTAGCAGGGCTTAGAGCTTTTTTTGCTTGGGACGTGGCAGCAAGGGTCAGTGATGGTGCCCGCCGTCGCCATGGACATGCCCATGCTCCAGCTCTTCCTTGCTGGCTTCGCGGACTTCCACGATCTCCACATCGAAATGCAGGTCCTTGCCCGCCATCGGATGGTTGAGGTCGACGTCGACCACGCTCAGCCCGACCTTCTGCACGGTCACCGCGCGCGGGCCGAAGTTGGTGTTGAGTACGATCTGCATGCCCGGCTCGAGTTTCTGCTCGCCGAAATGCTTCTTGGGCACGCGCTGGCTCAGGCCGTCGCGGCGTTCGCCGTAGGCGTCGGCAGCGGCGACATCGGTGCCGAAGCTCTCACCGGCCTCGCGCCCTTCCATCGCGGTTTCCAGGCCGGGGATGATGTTGCCGTGGCCGAACAGGATCGCCAGCGGGTCGCGTCCCTTGGACGTCTCCATTTCTTCTTGGCCGGCTTCGGAGACGCCAGCCTCTGCCACGCCAGCCTCTGCCACGCCAGCCACTGCCACTGTGTAATGGAAACGGACGACGCAATCTTTCTCGATTTTCATGGGCGGCTCGGTGGTGTGCGCCGGAACGCGGCGACTGCTCGTGGGAGGGACTACATCGTGTGGAAGGCTGGATCGGCCGCACCGGATCGGTACACTCGGCCGCATGAAGGGCTCGCATTATCCTGACAGTCACCCATCGGCGCCAGCCAAGGGCGGCGTCGTGGCCGTCGTCGTCCTCGCCATGCTGGCGGGGTGCGGACGCGGCGACGTGCGCCCTTCCGCGTCGCGTGCGGGCGCCAACGTCGTCGCCCCGCAACGCGACTGGACGCCGGTGACGCCGCAAGACCCGGCCGCGGCCAACGCGGTGCTGATGCGGGCAATCAGCCTGGTCGGCACGCCCTACCGCTACGGCGGCAACACCCCGGAGGGCGGCTTCGACTGCAGCGGCCTGGTCAACTATGTCTACCGCGACATGCTCGACCTGCGCCTGCCGCGCAGTTCACGCGAACTGGCGGACTGGCAGGGTCCGCGCATCGTCCCGGAGCGGCTTGCGTCTGGTGATCTGGTGTTCTTCGGCAGCAGCGGCAGCGTCAGCCATGTCGGTATCTACGTGGGCGAAGGCCGCTTTGTCCACGCCCCCCGCACCGGGGGCACCGTGCGCCTCGACCACCTCGATGCCAGCTACTGGCGCGACAACTACAGCGGGGCAAAACGCGTCTTGCGATGATGAAACTGTGAAGGAAGTGTGCTTTCTTCACGAATATTTAACGCGTTTTGAACCTTCTGGCGGGCTTCGTGGGGCAGAATCGCTCTTGGTTCAAAACAGTGAAGAGCGCGTGACGACTCCAGATTCCGGCCTCGGCCACACCGCATCTCCCCGCCGCGCCTCGTCAGGTGCCCTCCGTTTCCTCTGCGCCGCCGCCCTCTTCGCGGCCTCGCTGCCCGCGCTGGCCGATTCGGCCGCAGCCGGCAAAGTCACTGTAAAGGACGCGGCTGTCCTGGCCCAGTTGACCCCGGGCCTGGCGACCAACGACGCCTCCCCACTTCCGGATCGCGGCGCCATGATGGCCGGCGACTTGTCCGCCTTCGCCATGCCCCTGCAGCAGAACGCTACGCCGGTCGAAAAGGGCGGCAAGATCCAGACGGTCCTCAAGCGCGCGCTGGCGCTGCTGGGCACCCCGTACCGCTGGGGCGGCACCTCGCCCGACGGCGGGTTCGATTGCAGCGGCCTGGTCGGGTATGTGTTCCGCACCGCCCTGGGCATCGAATTGCCGCGCGTCTCGCGCGAGATGGCCGACAACGGCCAACTGATCAGCGATCGCGCCTCCCTGGCCGAGGGCGACCTGGTGTTCTTTGGCAAGCGCGGCCACGTGGACCATGTCGGCATCTATGTGGGCCAAGGCAATTTCGTGCATGCACCACGCACCGGTCGCGACGTCACTGTGTCCAGCCTGACCACCGGCTACTGGAGCGACAAGTTCATGCAGGCGCGCCGCGTCGCGATGTAACCATCGCCGCCGCATCCACATCCTCGCAAAGGCCGCCTGCAAGGGCGGCCTTTTTGCATTCGTGGACGCCTGCCGCCGTCCGTGCGGGCGACGACTTGCTCCCGGCCCTTCCGATATCCCTGTAGAGCGCAGCTTGCTCCGCTGCTCTTGCTTCACCATCAAAAACAGCGGAGCAAGCTCCGCTCTACACACGCGATTCGCTGGTTTGGGCGCTTGTCGGGGGCTTGCCTATGGATTCCGATAGCGGGCCACGGTTTCCTCGATGCCCTTGCTCAATGCCATCACCTGCTGCGCATATTCGGCGAGTCGCTTGTCTTCATCGTTCTGCGGAGTCCACGCCGGCACCGCGGCCGGCTTGCCTTCCACGCAGTCCAGCGCGACGAACACGATCACGCAATGCGTGCACAGACGCTCCTCCCCGGGCTGCCCGTCGAAGCCCGGGTTACGCGCGCGCACATCGACCGAGAAATGCATGCTGCTGGTGCCGGTGTGCACCAGCTTGGCCGCAACGGTGACCAGGTCGCCGATCCGTACCGGCGCCACGAAGCGGATCCCCCCGACCGCGACGGTCACGCTGTAACGGCCACTCCAGCCGACCGCGGCGGCATAACCGACCTGGTCGATCCACTTCATCACCACACCACCGTGCACCTTGCCGCCGTAATTGACGTCGGCCGGTTCGGCCATGAAGCGAAAATCAAGATCGCGTTGCCGTCCACTCATGAGTCGCTCCCTGTTCCCTGCAGCACATCGAACACTGTGCGGCGATTATGGCGCAGCCGTCACTTGCGACGCCCGCGGTTCGGCGCGCGCCTCACCCAATGCGCGATCCTGCGCCTCATTCAATGCAT
>JBBJNO010000078.1:0-1141 GCA_037720875.1 Luteimonas sp.
GTGACCGAGCGCATCCGCGAGATCGGTTTGCGCATGGCGGTGGGCGCGGGCCCCCGCGATGTGCAACGGCAGTTCCTGGCCGAGGCAATGTTGATTTCGTTGATCGGCGGCGTCATCGGGATTGCGCTGGGTATCGTCGGTGCGTTGCTGGTGGGCAAGTTCGGCGCGTTGCCGGTGTCGCTGGACGGCAAGGTGATCGGTCTGGCCGCCGGTTTCTCGATCGCAACCGGTCTATTCTTTGGTTATTACCCGGCGCGCAAGGCCTCGCAACTGGATCCGATCGAGGCGTTGCGGCAGCAGTAAGAAGAATCCTCAGGACAAGTCAGCACAGGGCGCAAAAAGAATCGCCATTCCCGCGAAGGCGGGAACCAGTGCCTTCACTGTGAGGGCGGCTTGGGGTCGCTGGATTCCCGCCTTCGCGAGAATGACGGAAAAGGAGCTGCCAGGCTTTCAGCTCACGTTATCCTTCACCCTGAAAACAGGAGCCACCCCATGCGCACTCTCTTGTTGCTGCTCACCATGTTCACCATGTCTGTCAATGCCGAGGAAAAAACCGTGACCAAACCAATCGCATTGGTGATCCATGGCGGCGCGGGCGTGATCGAACGCGACAAGTTGAGCGCTGAAAATGAAAAGGCGATCCGTGCCGCCCTGGATCGCGCGCTTGATGCAGGCCACGCGGTGTTGTCGAAGGGTGGCAGTGCGCTCGATGCGGTCAGTGCAGTCGTCGTCATCCTCGAGGAATCCCCATTGTTCAACGCCGGCAAGGGTGCGGTGTTCAACGCCGACGGCAAGCACGAACTCGACGCATCCATCATGGAAGGCCACACGCAGCGCGCCGGCGCGATCGCGGGCGTCACCACCATCCGTAATCCGATCCGGCTCGCGCGTGCGGTGATGGAGCACTCGCAACACGTGATGCTGGCGGGTACGGGCGCGGAGAAATTCGCCGACACGCAACCCGGGATCGACCGCGTGCCTAATGCATGGTTCGACACCGACGTGCGCCGCAAGCAACTCGATCTCGCGCAACAGCGCGAACCGGCGCTGTACCGCCGCCAGGGCCTCGCCCGCCACCGCCATGCGACCAGCTTACCATAATCGCTCTACTTATTCCCTGACAACTCCTAAGTACTTGCTC
>JBBJNO010000078.1:1151-8100 GCA_037720875.1 Luteimonas sp.
CACAAACGTCGTCGGACGATATACCGACCGTCGCCGGCGCCTATTTCGGCACCGTCGGCGCGGTTGCGCTCGATGCGCAAGGCCATGTCGCGGCGGCGACATCGACCGGCGGCATGACCAACAAGAAATTCGGCCGCGTCGGCGACTCGCCGGTGATCGGCGCGGGCACCTGGGCCGATGACCGCTGCGGCGTGTCGGGCACCGGCTGGGGCGAGCACTACATCCGCAATGCCGTCGCGCACGACATCTGCGCACGCGTGGCGTATCGCGGCGACACGCTGGCCGCTGCGGCTGATGAAGTCATCCTCAAGCGCGTCGTGGCCACTGGCGGCGATGGCGGCGCGATTGCACTGGATCGCGAAGGCAACATCGCGATGCCGTTCAACACGTCGGGCATGTATCGCGCATGGTTGAAGCCGGATGGGTCGCGCGGTACGGCGATCTTCAAGGATGAGGTCTTCAAGGATGAGGACTAGCTAAGGTCTGGATGCAGGGCAATTCGGCGAGGGCGCTCATTCGCTCGTCATTTCCGCCGGGGCGAGGCCGGGCGCATGCACCGGGCCTGTCGAAGGATGCGTGCCGTTGTAGAACGGAGCTTGCTTCGCTGCGTTGGCATCTTGGCAAGGCCGCACGGTGCGGGCTCCGCTCCAGGCTTGAACACCTCATCAGCCTCGCCTGTCGCTGTCCTCGGCAAACGGCGGCTTGATGGTGCCGCGCCGGGCTACAGCGCTTCTCGCCGCGGCCCCGGGTCGCCCCATGTGGCAAAATTGGCCCATTCCGGCTGCCAGGCCGCCCCCATGAAGACCCCATGCCCGCCACCGCAGAATTGATCTTCGAACAGTCCCGCCCCGGCCGCAGCGCTGTCGCCCAACACCCTTCCGATACCGCGATTCCTTCCGACATTCCCGCCGAACTGCTGCGTAAGACGCCGGTCGGCCTGCCGGAAGTGTCGGAGCTGCAGGTGGTGCGTCACTACACCAACCTCAGCCGCAAGAATTTCTCCATCGACACGCAGTTCTACCCGTTGGGCAGCTGCACGATGAAGTACAACCCGCGCGCCTGCCATTCGATCGCGCTGATGGACGGGTTTGCCGGCCGCCATCCGTATGCGCCGGAATCGCTTTCGCAGGGATTCCTGGCCTGCATGCACGACCTGCAGGAAATCCTCGCCGAAGTCACCGGCATGAAGGGTGGCGTATCGCTGGCGCCGATGGCCGGCGCGCAGGGCGAATTCGCCGGTGTGGCGATGATCATGGCGTACCACAAGTCGCGCGGCGACGTGGCGCGCACCGAGATCATTGTCCCCGACGCCGCGCATGGCACCAATCCCGCGACCGCCGTGATGTGCGGTTGCACGGTGCGCGAGATTCCCACGCTCGCTAATGGCGACGTCGATGTCGACGCGTTGAAGAAAGTGCTTGGTCCAAAAACCGCCGGCATCATGCTGACCAATCCCAGCACCATCGGCGTGTTCGAGCGCCGCATCGTCGAGATCGCCAAGCTCGTGCACGAAGCCGGCGGCCTGCTGTATTACGACGGCGCCAACTTGAACGCGATCCTTGGCAAGGTGCGGCCCGGCGACATGGGTTTCGACGCGATCCACATGAACCTGCATAAGACGTTCTCGACGCCGCACGGCGGCGGCGGGCCGGGTGCAGGCGCGGTGGGTGTGTCGGAACGTCTCAAGCCATTTTTGCCGATCCCGATGATAGAAAGAGTCGTTCGCGAAGCCAACGACACCGATTCCCTTCTCCCGCCTGCGGGAGAAGGTGGCCGCAGGCCGGATGAGGGTGCATCCGATCGCGGTAATGTCTGGTACCGTTTTTTGCGCAAGAAAGATTGCCCGCAATCCATCGGCCGCCTGTCCGCCTTCGCGGGCAACGCCGGTGTGCTGATCCGCGCGTATGTCTACGCGCGCCTGCTCGGCCGCGAAGGCATGACCCGCGTCGCCGAATACGCCACGCTCAATGCCAACTATCTCGCCGCGCAATTGAGCAAGGCCGGCTTCACGCTGGCATATCCCGAACGCCGCGCGTCGCACGAGTTCATCGTCACCGTGCAGCCACAGAAAAAAGCCAACGGCATCACCGCGCTGGACTTCAGCAAGGCGCTGCTCGACCACAACATCCACGCGCCGACCAACTATTTCCCGTTGCTGGTGCCCGAATGCCTGCTGATCGAGCCGACCGAAACTGAAAGCAAGGAAACGCTCGACGAGTTCATCGACGTGATGACCGGTTTGTTGGCGGAATCGCGCGAGAACCCGGAAAAGATGAAGGGCGCGCCGTACACGATGCCGGTGCGCCGCCTCGACGACGTCAAGGCGGTCAAGGAACTCGACATCGCCTTCAAACCTGCTGCCTCGACACAACAAGCAGCCTGACCGGTGGCGGATGAATTCGGCCATCTGCCGCGGCGTCCCGGCCGCATCTTCAAGGCGGCAATCTGGTCGCTGCAGGGTCTGCGTGCGGCCTGGCTGCACGAATCCTCGTTTCGTCTCGAGGTTTACCTGTTCGTGATCCTGGCGCCGCTAGGCTGGTGGTTGGGTGAAAACGGCATCGAGCGCGCGCTGTTGATCGGTTCGATGTTGCTGGTGCTGAGCATCGAGCTGCTGAACTCCGCGGTCGAGGCGGTGATCGAACGCTTCGGCGACGAACACCACGAGATTTCCGGCCGCGCCAAGGACATGGGCTCGGCCGCGGTCTTCGTGTTGATGTTGAATGTGATGCTGGTGTGGGCGTGTATCGCCGGCCCGCGATTGTTTGGATGAATTGTCCGCAAAGAACGCAAAGGACGCGAAGACAGAGCCGAGGATCAAACCTCTCTTTGCGTCCTTTGCGTTGTTTGCGGACATCGATGCTTTTTGAGGAAGCCCGCACGTGATGGAATTGCTGACCAATCCGCAGACGTGGCTCACCCTGATCACCTTGAGCGCGATCGAGATCGTGCTTGGCATCGACAACCTGGTGTTCATCTCGATCGCGGTCAGCAAGCTGCCGCATCTGCAACGCGAGAAGGCGCGCAAGTTCGGCATCGCCGTCGCCTGCATCACGCGCATCGCGTTGTTGCTGACGCTGGCGTGGCTGGCCGGGTTGACGTCTGATTTGTTCCGCATCTTCGGTCAAGGGATCTCCGTCCGTGACCTGGTGCTGATCCTGGGCGGCGTGTTCCTGCTGGTGAAAGGCACGATGGAGATTCGTGACCTGATCGTCGGCGAGGCCGAGTCCGAGGACATCGACACCAGGCCGCTGACCTCGTTCGGCATGGTGATCGCGCAGATCGCGGTCATCGACATCGTGTTTTCGCTGGACTCGGTCATCGCGGCGGTGGGCATGGCCAACCACAGGGCGATCATGGTCACCGCGATCCTGCTGGCGGTCGCGGTGATGCTGCTGGCGGCGGCACCGCTGGGCCGCTTCATCGACGAGAACCCGACGATCAAGATGCTGGCGCTGGCGTTCATCGTGCTGGTGGGCGTATTCCTGGTCGCCGATGGCTTTGAACTGCATATCCCCAAGGGTTACGTCTACGGCGCGATGGGCTTCTCGGCGCTGGTGGAATGCCTCAACCTGTGGGTGAAGCGCCGCGCCCGGGCGCGCCAACGACCGCAGTAACCGACCGATTGCGCCGCGGCATCCATTGCGCCGGCGCCGCGGCGATGCTGCAATGCCTGCCTGATCCTTCGCCACGGAGTCGCGCCATGCGTATCGTCTTGTTGATGCTCCTCGCCGCCGTGTTGTCGGGCTGCGGTTACAACTCGATCCAGCAGAAGGACGAAGCGGTCAAGGCCGGTTGGTCCGAAGTGCTGAATGAATACAAGCGTCGCGCTGATCTGATCCCGAATCTGGTCAACACGGTCAAGGGTTACGCGCAGCAGGAAAAAGACGTGTTGCTGGGCGTGACCGAAGCGCGCGCCAAGGTCGGCCAGATCAATGTCAACGCCGACGATGCGGCATCGCTGCAGCAGTTCCAGCAGGCGCAGGGCGAATTGTCGAGCGCGTTGTCGCGGTTGCTGGTGGTGACGGAGAATTATCCAAACCTCAAGTCCGACCAGTCGTTCCTGGCATTGCAGACGCAGCTGGAAGGCTCGGAAAACCGCATCACCGTCGCGCGCGGCCGTTACATCAAGACCGTGCAGGACTACAACACCTTCATCCGCCAGTTCCCGAACAACCTCACCGCAATGGTGTTCGGCAACAAGCAGAAGCCGAATTTCAGCGTCGAGAACGAGCGCGAAATCCAGGACGCGCCGACGGTCGATTTCGGCACGCCGCAGCCGCAGGGCGGGTGAGGCGGTCCGGGTTTCGGGGGTGATGGGATTTCGTAGGTGCGAATTTATTCGCGCGCTCTTGTCCGGCTCAACAGCGTGCGAATAAATTCGCACCTGCGAACATGCGTGCCCCACGTTCTGCTGTTGTTGTTACTGGCCTTCATCCCCGCCATTTCTTTCGCACAACAGGCTGAAATCCCGCCGCTGACCTCACCGGTCATCGACACCACCGGCACGCTGACGGCTCCGCAAAAACAGCAGCTCGAACAACAAGCGCAGGCATTGCAGCAACGCAAGGGCAGCCAGTTGCAGGTGTTGATGGTGCCGAGCACGCAGCCGGAGACCATCGAGCAGTACACCGTGCGCGCGTTCGAGCAATGGAAGCTGGGTCGCAAGGGCGTCGACGATGGCGTGTTGCTGGTGGTGGCCAAGGACGATCGCCGCGTGCGCATTGAGCCGGGTTATGGCCTGGAAGGCGCCATCCCCGACATCACCGCGGGCCGCATCATCCGGGAATACCTGGTGCCGAAATTTCGCGCGGATGACTACGGCGGCGGCATCCTCGATGCGACCGCGGCGCTGGTGAAACTGATCGATGGCGAAGCCTTGCCTGCGCCGATGGCCGACAACCGCGTCACCGATTCCGGAGGTGGCGGCGACTGGATATTCGCGCTGTTTGCGGCGTTCCTCGTCGCCAATGTGGTGCGTGCGATGTTCAGTCGCGCGCCGTCCCCATTGCGTGGCCTGTTCACCGGCGGCGCGGCGGGCGGCGTGGCGTGGCTGATTTCCTCGCTGATGGGATTGGGCATCGCCGCCGGAATCTTCGGCTTGCTGTACGGCCTGATCAGCATTTCCAGCGGACGTTTTGCGCGGGATCGCGATTGGGGCGGCTTCGGTGGCGGTCCATGGACCGGCGGCGGCGGCGGTGGCGGCTGGGGTGGAGGCGGCGGCTTTGGCGGAGGGGGTGGCTGGTCCGGTGGCGGCGGCATGAGTGGAGGCGGTGGCGCCTCGGGGAGCTGGTGATGGCTGCGCAAATCCCACGCTTGTTTCGTCACCTGTTCGCGCGTTCGGCTCGCGGCGTGTATCCACTGGATGCCCTGGAGCGCATCACGCAGGCGATCGCCGACAGCGAATCAAATCACCGTGGCGAAATCTGTTTCGCGGTCGAATCGGCGCTGCCGCTGCGTGCGGTGCTGGCCGGTCTCGACGCGCGGCAACGCGCGCTGGATGTCTTCGCGCAACTGCGCGTGTGGAACACCCGCGACAACAACGGCGTGCTGGTCTACCTCCTGCTGGCCGATCACCGCATCGAGGTCGTCGCCGATCGCGGGCTGGACGATCTGGTCAGCGCGGAACAATGGCGTGGCGTGTGCCAGTTGATCGAGGAGGGATTGAAGGCGGGCGAGCCGGAAGCGGCGGTGCGGCGCGGCATCGACGCGGTCTCGGCATTGCTGGCGGAACATTTTCCGCGCATCGCAGGGGACGTGGATCACGACGAGTTGCCGAACCAGCCGCACTTGCTGGATTGACCTGCAGGAACGCACATGACCGCGATGACGCATCTGTGTAGGAGCGCACCTGGGCGCGATGGGGCTTTACCGGTGACGCCTCATCGCGCCCAGGTGCGCTCCTACAAAACGCGCGCATCCCTGCGAATCTCCCACCCCGCCCCCAGTCGGGCAAAATAGCCGCCACACGTCCGCAACACTGAGGCCATCGTCCGCATGATCTACCTGCACCAGATCGACCCGATCGCCCTCGCACTCGGCCCGTTGAAGATCCACTGGTACGGGCTGATGTATTTGCTGGGGTTCGGCATCGCCTGGTTCCTCGGCCGTAGCCGCATCCGCGCCGGCCGCCTGGCGGGCGTCGACGAGAACGGCTTCGGCGACCTGCTGTTCTACGGCATGCTTGGCGTGGTGCTCGGCGGCCGCATCGGTTACGTGTTGTTTTATGCGTTCAGCGATTTCCTCGAAAATCCGCTGATGCTGTTCAAGGTGTGGGAAGGCGGCATGAGTTTCCACGGCGGCCTGCTGGGCGTGATGGCGGCGATGTTGTGGTGGTCGCGCAGGCAGCGGCTGCATTTCTTCGACACGATGGATTTCGTCGCGCCGCTGGTGCCGCAGGGGTTGGGCTTCGGCCGGTTGGGCAACTACATCGGCGGCGAGCTGTGGGGCAAGCCCACGGACGCCGATTTTGGCGTGGTGTTCCCGCGCACGCTGCCCGCCGAACTCGCGAACCTGGATGCGGCCGGCCTGCGCCAGCAGTTCGATGCGGGCCTGCTGGACATGTATGCGCGGCATCCCTCGCAGCTGTATCAGGCGGGCCTCGAAGGTCTGGTGCTGTTTGGCGTGTTGTGGTGGTACTCGCGCAAGCCGCGTCCGCGCTATGCGGTGGGCGGTGTGTTCGCGCTGCTGTATGGGCTGTTCCGCTTCGCGGTGGAGTTTGTGCGCGAGCCCGACTCTCAATTGGGTTATCTGGCCTTCGGCTGGCTGACCATGGGCCAGGTGCTGTCGCTGCCGTTGATCGCTTTCGGAGTGTGGTGCCTGTGGACGTCGCGCCGCGCGCCGACATTGCAGCCGCAGGTTCCGGCGTCCGCCGAGCCTGCCTGATGAAACCTGCTCGATGAAACCTGCTCGATGAAACCTGCTCGATGAAACCTGCTCGATGAAACCTGCT
>JBBJNO010000078.1:8200-9611 GCA_037720875.1 Luteimonas sp.
CGATGAAGCCTGCTCGATGAAACCTGCTCGATGAAGCCTGCTCGATGAAGCAATACCTCGACCTGCTGCAGCACACCCTCGATCACGGTGTCGAAAAAGCAGATCGCACGGGTACGGGCACCCGCAGCGTGTTTGGCTGGCAGATGCGCTTCGATCTGGGCGTGGGCTTCCCGCTGCTGACCACCAAGAAACTGCACCTGCGCTCGATCGTGCACGAGCTGCTATGGCTCTTGAAAGGCGATACCAACATCGCCTACCTCAAGGACAACAAGGTCTCGATCTGGGACGAGTGGGCCGACGCCGACGGCGAACTCGGTCCGGTCTACGGCAAGCAATGGCGTCGCTGGGCCGGCACCGATGGCCGCGAGATCGACCAGGTCCGATGGGTTGTCGATGAAATCAAACGCAACCCGGATTCGCGACGCCTCGTCGTCAGTGCCTGGAACGTCGCCGACCTGCCGCAGATGGCGTTGATGCCGTGCCACACGCTGTTCCAGTGCTATGTGGCAAATGGAAAACTCAGTTGCCAGCTGTACCAGCGCAGCGGCGACATCTTCCTCGGCGTGCCGTTCAATATCGCCAGTTACGCGTTGCTGACGCACATGATGGCGCAGGCATGCGGGCTGCAGGTTGGCGACTTCGTGCATACGCTGGGCGACGCGCATCTGTATTCGAACCATTTCGAGCAGGCGCGCGAGCAGTTGTCGCGCTCGCCGAAGATGTTGCCCACATTGCATTTGAACCCGGACGTGACCGACCTGTTCGCGTTCGCTTACGACGACATCGCCATCCGTAATTACGCCCCGCTGCCCGCGATCAAGGCGCCCGTGGCGGTTTGATCGATGTCGCGCTCATCGCCGCGCTCGATCGCCGCAATGCCATCGGCAAGGACAATGCATTGCCGTGGCATTTGCCGGACGACCTGAAGCGGTTCAAGGCGTTGACCCTGGACAAACCGATCCTGATGGGACGCAAGACCGCCGAATCGCTGGGACGCGCGTTGCCGAGGCGACGCAACCTCGTGCTGACACGAAGTGGCCGCGTTGCCCTGGATGGCATGGAGCCTGTGGCATCGCTTGATGCAGCCATTGATGTCGCCATCAGCGACGGCGCTGCGGAGCTCTGCGTGATCGGCGGCGCGGAGATTTATGCGCTGACGCTGCCGTTTGCAACGCGGCTGCATCTCACCCATGTCGATACGGTCGTCGATGGCGCAGACACTTTTTTTCCTGAAATCAATCACGCTGACTGGCGTGTCGTCTCCAGCGAGACGCATGCCAGGGATGCCAAACACAGCTTCGACTACACCTTCGTCGATTACGCGCGTTTGTCCCACGGGGACCTGCTTTTGTAGGAGCGCACCTGGGCGCGAACGGGCTTTTGTAGGAGCGCACCTGGGCGCGAACGGGCT
>JBBJNO010000330.1:0-2565 GCA_037720875.1 Luteimonas sp.
GCGGGATGCGTCCTCACGTTGGTTACCGCTCCGAATGCCCCGTCTCGTCATACGTGCGCCTGGTAAACAAATCCGGGTGGATCAAATCGACGAACGCGCGTGCCTGCGGCGACAGGAATTTCCCCTTGCGCATGACCACGCCATAGCTGCGCGCGGGGAAATATTTCGCCAGCGAACGCGCGACCAGGCGTTCGCGGTCGGCTTCGGTCAAACAGATCGAGGTGACGATGGAGATGCCCAGGCCCATCGCCACGTATTGCTTGATCACTTCCCAGCCGCCGACTTCCAGCGCCACCGTGTACGGCACGCGGTTCTGCTGGAACACCAGGTCGACCAGGCGATAGGTGGTCAATCGTTTCGGCGGCAGGATCAGGCCGAAGGGCGAGAGATCTTCCAGCTTCAACTCGCTTTTGCCCGCCAGCGGATGCTCGCGCGGCATGATCAGCATCGGGTCGAAGCGATACACCGGCGCATAACCGAGGTCGCCGGGGACATCCAGCATCGAGCCCACTGCGAGGTCCACCGCATCGGTGCGCAACAGGTCCAGGCCGCCGGCGCCGGTCACGTTGTGCAGGATCAGGCGCACATCGGGATGCTGCGCGCGGAAGGCTTCGACGATCTTCGGCAGCAGGTAGAGGATGGTCGAGCTGCCGGCGGCCACGTGCAGCTCGCCGCCATCGAGGCCGCCGATTTTTTCCCGAAACAGCCCGTCCAGTCCGTCCAGGCCTTCCACCAGCGGCCGCGCCAGCTCGTACAGCAGCTGGCCTTCGCGGGTGGGCGTCAGCCTGCGGCCCGTGCGCTCGAACAATCGCACGCCCAGGTCACGCTCCAGCGCCTGCAATTGCAGGGTGATGGCAGGCTGGCTGACGTACAGCGCCTCGGCCGCGCGCGACACCGAACCCAGCCGCGCCGTCTGGCAGAAGGCGCGAAGCGGCTTCATGCGGTCGGCCTTGTAGGCGAATCGGGGCGCCGTGGGTTGCTTGGATGCCATGAAACCAATACTTATAAGTAGAACTTATGAATAGCATTGTCAAAACTGTATTGTCAAATACAGTACTGCGACGGATGGTGCTGCTCCCGGCAACCATCGGCCAAGTCCATGTCAGCAGTGTTGAAAGCGCAGGTGTCAGAGGGCATTGAATTGCGCGGCCATGCCCCCGGCCATGCCCCCGGCCAAGACCCATTGCTGACGCCGGCCGCGCTGCAATTCCTCGCCGGCCTGCACCGCCGGTTCGAGGCGCAACGCCAACACCGGCTGGCCGCCCGCCGCGCTCGCCAGGCTTTTTTTGACGCCGGCGGCCTGCCCGACTTCCGCGACGACACCCGCGACATCCGCGTCGGCGACTGGCGCGTGGCGGCGTTGCCGCCGGCCTTGCTCGATCGCCGCGTCGAGATCACCGGCCCGGTCGATCCCAAGACCGTCATCAATGCGCTCAACTCCGGCGCCAATTGCTACATGGCGGATTTCGAGGATTCGACGTCGCCGACCTGGACCAATTTGCTGACGGGACAACGCGCCCTGCGCGATGCCATCGCGGGCACGCTGCAATTCGTCTCCGACACCGGCAAGCACTACGCGCTGAAACCCTTCAAGCAGCAGGCCGTCCTGCTGGTGCGGCCACGCGGCTGGCATCTCGACGAAAAGCACCTGTCAGTCGATGGCGCGCCGATGTCGGCCGCGTTGTTCGACCTGGGCCTGTTTGTTTTCCACAACGCGGACGTGCTCGCTGCGAAGGATCGCGGACCTTATTTTTACTTGCCCAAGCTGCAATCAATGGAAGAAGCAGCGTTGTGGGATGCGGTGCTCGCGCACGCCGAGACGACGCTCGGTCTCAAGCAAGGCCAAATGAAAGTCACCGTGCTGATCGAGACGCTGCCGGCGGTGTTCGAGATGCACGAGATCCTGCACGCGTTGCGTGGCCGCATCGCAGGACTCAATTGCGGGCGCTGGGATTACATCTTTTCCTACATCAAGACCTTGCGCGCGCACTGCGACCGCGTGTTGCCGGAACGCAGCCAGGTGACGATGACGCAACCCTTCCTGAAGGCGTATTCGGAGCTGCTGATCCAGACCTGCCACCAGCGCGGCGCGCATGCGATGGGCGGCATGGCGGCGCAGGTTCCGATCGCGGGCGACAGCGAGGCCAACACCGCCGCGATGACCCGCGTGCATGCCGACAAGTTGCGCGAAGTGACCGCGGGCCACGACGGCACCTGGGTCGCGCACCCGGCATTGATCCCGCTGGCACGCGGCGTGTTCGATGCGCACATGCCGTGCAAACACCAGCAGCGCGTGCTGCGCGAGGACGTGGATGTCACCCGTGACGATTTGATCCGCGCGCCGCTGGGCACGATCACGCGCAAGGGCTTCGAGAACAACGTCGAAGTCTGCGTGCGCTATCTCGCCGCATGGCTGGATGGCAACGGCTGCGTGCCGATCCACGCATTGATGGAAGACGCCGCGACCGCGGAGATTGCGCGCACGCAGTTGTGGCAATGGCTGCACATGTCCGATCACGGCGGCGCGTTGCAGCTGGACGACGGCACGCCGGTCGATTTCGCGTT
>JBBJNO010000331.1:0-2565 GCA_037720875.1 Luteimonas sp.
CAACCGCACGCTCGACAAGATCGGCGTGCACACCGACGGCGTCGGCACCACGCGCTTTGCCGGCGCGTTCGATGTCACCCGGCCGCTGGATCCTGGCGTCGGCCAGGTGATCCAGTCGGTGATCGACAAGGGCTATCGCGATTTCACCGGCAAGGTCGCCAGCGCGCGCCACCAGTCGGTCGAGCAGATCGATGCGGTCGCCCGCGGCCGTGTCTGGAGCGGCGCGCAGGCCAAGCAGCGCGGGCTGGTGGACGCGTTCGGCGGCATGCAACAGGCCGTCGCCGACGTCGCGCAGCGCGCGAAATTGGGCAAGCCCGATGCGTATCGCGTGCGCTACATGGAAAAGACCGCGACGCCGTTCGAGCGCTTCTTCACCAGTTTTGCGGGAAGCCGCATCGGCGCGAACTGGTTGCGCCATTCCGGCTTCGCGCAAGGGCTGCTCGCACGCGCGCTGCCGCAAGCCAGCGACGACCTGCGCTTCATCACCAACGCGTTGAAACCCGCCGCCGGCACGCGGGTGAATGCACTGGCGTATTGCTTCTGCGGGTTTTGACCGCAGTCGCCAATGCAGAGTAAAAAATAAACGCCCCGCCAAAACGGGGCGTTTTCCTTGTAGGTGCGAATTCATTCGCACGCTCTTCGGTCAAATGGCGGAAAGTCAAGAGCGTGCGAATGAATTCGTACCTACATCAGAGCCGCGGGTCGAGACCCGCCCTACATCAACCGCCGGTCTTCGCGTCGATCTCCGCCTGCTGTTTGTCCGCGGCATCCTGCATGGCTTTCTCAACCGACTTCGCCTGGTCGATCGGCTGCTGGATCGCGTCACGAAGTTCGGTGTGCTGTGCCTGCGGTTCCGGCGGCTGATCCGCCGGCGGCGGTTGCGGCTTGCTGCATGCGGTCGCGCACAGCAGCGTGGTCAGAGCGATCGAACCAGAAAGTGCGACACGGCGCATCGACATGGACATAGCGATGTCTCCGGAAGAACCTGGCGCTATGCTACGCCGAACACCACGACGCGAGATCGCGATGAGCACGCAGCGCTGGCGGCTGGAAGGACAACTGGCACTGGTGACTGGCGCCAGCGCCGGCATCGGCCGCGCCATCGCGCGCGAGTTGCTGTTGCTGGGCGCCGATCTGCTGATGGTGGCGCGCGATGCGGCACTGCTGGAACGCCAGCGCATGGAGCTGGAAGAGGAGTTCCCCGACTGCACCGTGGCCGCGCTCGCCGCCGATGTCATCGACGACGAGCAGCGCCAGGAAATCCTCGACTGGGTCGAGGACCACGGCGACGGCCTCAACATCCTGGTCAACAACGCCGGCGGCAACCTCGGCAAGGCGGCCGTCGATTACAACGAGACCGAGTGGCGCGAGATCTTCGAGGTCAACCTGTTCAGCGCCTTCGAGCTGTCGCGTTATGCCTATCCGTTGTTGACCAAACATGCGACGTCGAGCATCGTCAATGTCGGCAGCGTGTCGGGCCTGACCCACGTGCGCTCCGGCGCGCCGTACGGCATGAGCAAGGCGGCGATGCACCAGATGACCCGCAACCTGGCCTGCGAATGGGCCGAGGACGGCATCCGCGTCAACGCCGTCGCGCCGTGGTACATCCGCACGCGACGCACGTCCGACAAGCTGGCCGACCCCGATTACCTCGATGAAGTCCTGCAACGCACGCCGATGGGGCGCGTCGGCGAACCGGAGGAAGTGGCCGCGGCCGTCGCGTTCCTGTGCATGCCGGCCGCCAGTTACATCACCGGCGAATGCATTGCGGTCGATGGCGGGTTCCTGCGCTACGGCTTCTGACACCAGTCTCCGGTTGTGATTCAACCGGCCCGCTTTCATAGAGCGGAGCTTGCTCCGCTGCCTTTTTGATTCAACAGCAACAGCAGCGGAGCAAGCCCCGTTCTACAGGGATTGGCCGCATCTCTTGCGCTCTTCGCGAATCATTTGCCGCAGGTGCTCTCGCGCAGCAAACGATCGATGCGTTCGTATTCGATCCTGTTGGTCTCGGCATCCACGCCGCGGCCAAACTTCCACGCCGCCTCCACCTGCTTGCGGCGCTCCACCCATGCAGCGCAGATCGCGCCATCGGCAACGCGTTCGCATTGGTCGGTGACCATCTGGCAGGCTTCGCCGGCGCCCAAGTCGGCGCTGCCGTTGATGCCGGTGGTGTTCAGGCGCACGCAGCGCGGCGCGGGTGTGCCGAGGTCGGTGAGGTAGCTGTCGTTGTCGAAGGTGTTGCAGCGGAACAATTGCGGCGGGGGCAGGCGGTCGGCGTCTGCGATGACGGGCGTTGCCTGCGGGGTGGCGGCGACGACCGTTGCGGGCGCGGGAGCGGGCCGTGATATCGGCCGCGTGGCGGCTGCGGGCACCTTGGCAGGCACGTACCCGGGTGCGGCGGGTGGCGGCGCGATGACGCGCTTTTCCTGCCGGGTCCCTTTCGGGCAGCGCACGTTGTTCTGGATGGTCAGCGCGCCGCTGGCATCGGTGCAGCGATAGATGACGACATCGCCTGCCGCACGCGCGTGGCCGGATCGCGACAACGCTGCCGACACCAGGACCAGT
>JBBJNO010000332.1:0-647 GCA_037720875.1 Luteimonas sp.
TCCGCAGCGTCGACTGGGAAAGTTTCCGCCCCAACTTCTACGTCGTCGCCTCACCCGGCGCGCTCGACGGGTATCCGGCCAGCTACATCACCGCCGTCAGCGTGACGCTACAGCAATCGCGCTTCACCGCCGATCTGGTGCGGGCGTTTCCGAATGTGTCGGTGATCGATGTCGATGCGGTGCTCAAGCAGGTGCGCAGTACCGCCGACCACGTCTCGACGGTGGTCGAAGCGGTGTTCTATTTTTCGCTTGCGGCCGGCGTGCTGGTGTTGCTGGCGGCGGTCAGCGCCAGCCAGGACGAGCGCCTGCTGGAAGGCGGCGTGATGCGGGTGCTGGGTGGCAGTCGTCGGCAACTGCGACTGGCGCAGGCCTCGGAATTCGCCGCGATCGGATTGCTGTCGGGACTGGTTGCCGCGATCGCTGCCTCGATTTTGTCCGGCGTCATCGCCACGCGCGTGTTCGAGTTGCCGTGGGAACCGAATTTCGCGATGGCCGCGATTGGTGGTGGCCTCGGCATGCTGGCTGCGCTGGTCGCCGGCTTGTTCGCCACACGCCGTGTATTGGACGCGCCACCGTCCGTGACGCTGCGCGAGTTGCAGAATTGAGACGGCCAGTACTTTTGTAGGAGCGCACCTGGGCGCGATGTG
>JBBJNO010000332.1:657-2564 GCA_037720875.1 Luteimonas sp.
CCCCCCGGCCCGCTCCTACAAAAGCAGCGGTTCTAGTTTATTCGAGGCTCGCACTCCAACGCCGCCGACAGCGCCGCATCGCCACTGACGATGTCCTGCCAGCGCAACTCATCACCCTTGCGCCGGCCTTTTTCAACCAGCTTCAAACCGACCGCATCGATGGTGAGCGTGTAAAGCCTGCCGTCGATTTCAAGTTCGCGGCGCACTGGCTTATCAAGCTTCGTCGTCATGGTGAAAACCTCAGCGAACGCATCAATCGAACTTTGGCAATGTTTGCTTGCACTGTGCATAACCTTCCCACGGATCCTGCTTCAACGTCGCCGCGCGACGCATCGCCTTGTGCAGGTCGTACATGGCCGGATTGGTGACGCGTCCAAGCTCCTCCCAGCGGATCGGCATCGCCACCGGTGCGCCCGGACGCGCGCGCAGCGACCAGCTGGCGACGCTGGTCGCGCCGCGGCCGTTGCGCAGCCAGTCGATGAAGATCCTGCCGTCGCGTTTGGCCTTGCTCATCGTTGCAACGTAGGCGGCGGGCGTTTGCGCGGACATGGCTTCGGCGAACGCGCCGGTGAAGTCCTTGACCAGGTCCCACGACGAACCGCGTGCGATCGGCGCGACCACATGCAGGCCCTTGCCGCCGGACAGTCGCACGTAACTTTCCAGCCCGGCTTCCTGCAGGCGTGCACGCACGTCGCGGCCACCTGCGATGACCTGTTTCCATGACACGCCTGGACCTGGATCCAGATCGAACACCATCACGTCGGGCTGCTCCGGTTTGTCGACGTGCGAACCCCAGGGGTGGAACTCCAGCGCGTTCATCTGCACCAGTTCCAGCAGGCCTTCAACATCGCGCACGTACAGGTAATCCTCCGCGCCGCTCTTCTGCTTGAGCGAGACCGCGCGCACATGCTTGCCGAGGGTTGCGGCGTGGTGTTTCTGGAAAAAACATTCGCCGTCGGCGCCGTCCGGGCAGCGCACCAGCGACAAGGGACGGTTGCCGAGTTCCGGCAGGATCCAGTCGGCGACCGCGCGGTAGTAATCGGCGACTTCGCCTTTGGTGATGCCGGACTCGGCATAGACCACTCGCTCGCGGCTGCTGATGTGCACTTCAGCCGCGGATGTCGCGACGGACTTCGATAGTGCGGTCTTCGATAGTGATGTCTTCGATAGTGATGGTTTCGATAGTGATGGTTTCGATGTTTTCGATGGTTTCTTGGTCGCGACCGCTTTGGAGGTCGCGGCTTTCGATGGAGAGGGTTTCGCTACTGCGGTAGTCGTGACTTTTTTTGACGTGGTTTTCTTCGCCATGCGTGCCATGCCCAGATCCTCCACGGTTTTGTCGTTGCGCAACCGCTGGAAGCTCGCCTGCCGCAGCAGCCCTTCCTTGCCCCAGCCGCGATAGGCCACTTCGGCAACGAGTTTCGGTTCCACCCAATGCACCGTGCCGTTGTCGCGCTTGTCGTGGGGCAGGTGGTCGGGCAGCGCGACGGTGGCCGTCCTGGACTGTAGGGGATGCAATTGTTTCAGCACCTCGCGCAGCGTGGCGTCGGTGTATCCGGTGCCGACGCGGCCCGCGTAACGCAGCGCGCCCTGGTCGACCGCCGCCATCAGCAGCGCGCCAAATCCGGTCCGCGCGCCCTTGGGTGTGGTGTAGCCGACCACCACGAATTCATCCGTCTGCGCGTGCTTGACCTTCACCCAGTGCACGTTGCGCGCGGACGTGTAGTGCGCATCAATGCGCTTGCTGATGATGCCTTCAAGGCCTTGCCTGCCGCTGGCCGCGAACACTTCCGCGCCATGTCCGACCACGTGCTGGCTGAAGACCAGGTGCTCCGATGTCGCGGTCGCGAGCAATGCCTGCAGCAATGCCTTGCGCTCGATCAACGTCACCGCGGAGAGATCGACAC
>JBBJNO010000333.1:0-2562 GCA_037720875.1 Luteimonas sp.
GTCGACCTGAGTTTTGCGCCGGTTGTCGATCTTGGCCGCGGCAATCGCGCCATCGGCAACCGCGCGTTCTCGGCCGATCCGCAGATCGCCGCTGCATTCACCCGTGCCTACGTGCAGGGCATGCACGCTGCGGACATGGCCGCCACGCTGAAGCATTTTCCCGGTCATGGCTCGGTGCTTGAGGACACGCATTTCGACGATGCCGTCGATCCGCGTTCACTCGATGTCATTCGCAACGAGGACCTCATCCCGTTCGTGGCCGGCATCGACGCCGGCGCCGATGCGGTGATGATGGCGCATGTGCTGTATCCCGAAGTCGCGCCGGAACCAGCGGGCTATTCGAAGTTCTGGATCGACGACATCCTGCGCCAGGAGATGGGATTCCGTGGCGTCGTCTTTTCCGACGACATTGGCATGGCCGCGGCGTTCTCGGCGGGGGGCGTCAAGTCGCGCATCGATGCGCACCTGGATGCCGGTTGCGATGTGGTGCTGGTCTGCCATCCCGACCTGGTGGAGGAGTCGCTGGCCGCCGTCGAAGGGCGCACGCTCAACACGTTGGCGCTCGCCGGCCTGATCGGCAGCGGCGTGCAAAGTTGGGATGGCCTGCTGGCCGACTCGCGTTATTCGCAAGCGCAGTCGCGACTGAGCGGCGACACTGGAGACGTCGCATGACCCCGCCCGACCTTGGCAGCGCGCTGCGCAACGCCGAACTGCTCCACGATCGCGATGCCTTGCAGGCGCAGATCGAACGCATGGCCGGGGAAATCCGCGCGGATTACGCGGAAGGCGAGATACCGTTGTACGTCACGGTGATGCACGGCGGCATGCCGTTCGCGTCGCAACTAGCGTTCGCGCTGGGCGATCTCGGGCTGGATCTGGAATTCGATTACCTGCACGCCACGCGTTATCGCGGCAGCACCTCGGGTTCCGGCCTGGCCTGGCTGCATCGCCCGGCGACACCGATGCGAGGCCGACGCGTGCTGCTGGCCGACGACATCCTCGACGAGGGCCACACCTTGCTTGCCGTCAGGCGCTGGTGCGAAGACCAGGGCGCGGCCGATATCCGCATCGCGGTGCTGGCGGTCAAGGTGCACGACCGCTGCGTCGAAGACATCGAAGCGGATTACGTTGGCGTGGAAGTGCCGGATCGCTACGTGTTCGGTTATGGCATGGATTACCACGAACAGGGCCGCAACCTGCCCGGCATCTATGCGCTGAAGGCTTGAACGTGGCCACGCACGCCAACGACATCGCGCTGGCCGTCATCGGCGGCACCGGCGTTTATGCCCTCGCAACGCTGATCAATGTCCAGGCGCATCAACCGGTCACGACGTATGGCGCGCCGTCGGGGCCGATCCGCGTCGGCACGCTGGCAGGAAAACGCGTCGCCTTCCTCGCGCGCCACGGCGAAGGCCATTCGCTACCGCCGCACAAGATCAACTACCGCGCCAACCTCGCGGCATTGCGCGCACTGGGCGCCAGGCGCGTCTTGGCGCTGAATACAGTGGGCGGCATCACCGAGCACTTCGGTCCGCGCGTGCTGGCCTGTCCCGACCAGCTCATCGATTACACCTGGGGCCGCGTTTCGACCTTGTCCGAAGAAGCCGGAAGCGACGTGCTGCATGTCGATTTCGGTGATCCGTATACGCCATCGCTGCGCACGGATGTGATCGATGCGGCGATACGCGCCAATGTGCTCATCGTCGGCCATGGTTGCTACGGCGCCACGCAAGGGCCACGCCTCGAAACCCGGGCCGAGATCGCCCGCATGCGCCGCGATGGCTGCGATCTGGTCGGCATGACAGGCATGCCGGAAGCCGGCCTCGCCCGCGAAATGGGCCTGGAGTACGCCAGCCTCGCGATCGTCGCCAACTGGGCGGCGGGTTGTTCCGCGCGGGAGGATGACGAGATCACCATGGACGAGGTGCTGGGCAATGTCGCCGCGGCGTCCGAAGGCGTGCCGGCATTGCTGCGGGAACTGCTGGCCGGGTGATTGCAACGGGCGCGGGTTGCTTTGCATTCCGCGCGTGCACCAGGCGGCCCCACGCGCCGGTGCACGAACAACGCACCCACCACAGAGGTCAGAACACCATGCAGTACGGCACCGTGAAATGGTTCAACGACGCCAAGGGTTTCGGATTCATCGCACCTGAAGATGGCACCGGGGATGTTTTCGTGCATTTCTCCGCGATCAGTTCGGAGGGTTTCGCAGTTTGCAGGAAGGCCAGCGCGTCAGTTACGACGTCGTGGAGGGTCCGCAGGGATCGCAGGCCGCAGCGGTTGCAGCGGCTTGGTTGATGGGGCGACCCGCAGCCACGTATTGATAGAATCTTTGAAGCCCCGCTCTGGCGGGGTTTTTTATGGGCATCCGTAGTTGAAGGTTGTCTCAAGTCCCGCGGCAACCCGAATGTGCAGGGCTTTTGCTGACAGTCACCAAAAGGCCCCGGGTAGACCAGCTTCGCTGTTGAAAACTGCCTGCGGCTCCACCGGGGCTACGTAATTTCGGAATCAATCCAGAAACTGCAACTTCGCCAGCTCCGAATACAACCCGCCTTCGGCCAT
>JBBJNO010000334.1:0-2561 GCA_037720875.1 Luteimonas sp.
TCGAAGTCGATCGGGTTGACCTTGTGCGGCATGGTCGAGCTGCCGACTTCGCCTTCCTTCAGCGCCTGCTTGAAATAACCCAGCGAGATGTAGCCCCAGATGTCGCGGCACAGGTCGATGGCGATGGTGCCGATGCGTTTCTGCCCGTCGGCGAGTTCGGCGATGCAGTCGTGCGGCTCGATCTGCGTGGTGTAGGCGTTGAAAACGAGGCCCAGCGATTCGACGAACCGTTGCGCAAACGCGGGCCAGTCGATATCCGGATAACTGGCGACATGCGCGTTGTAATTGCCGACCGCGCCATTGATCTTGCCGGTCAGCTCGACACTCGCGAACTGCGTGCGCTGCCGCTGCAGCCGCGCGACGACATTGGCGAATTCCTTGCCGACGCTGGTGGGTGACGCGGTCTGGCCGTGCGTGCGCGACAGCATCGGCAACGCGGCGTGCTCGTGCGCCATGGAGCGCAGCCTGACGATGAGTTCGTCGAGTTTCGGCAGCAGCACCTTGTCGCGCGCATCTTTGATCATCAGCGCGTAGCTGAGGTTGTTGATGTCCTCGCTGGTGCAGGCGAAATGGACGAACTCCAGCGCGGGGCCAAGCTCTGAACCGGGGTTGGCGGCGTCGTCCTGCAGGCGTTCCTTGATGAGGTATTCGACCGCCTTGACGTCGTGGTTGGTGGTGCGCTCGATCTGCTTGACGCGCGCCGCGTCGGTCGTCGAGAAATCGTTTGCCAAGGCGCGCAGCCGCTGCGTGGCGGCTGCGGAAAAAGGGTTCAGCTCGACGATGCCGGGTTCACTGGCCAGCGCCAGCAGCCATTCGACCTCGACCTTGACCCGCGCCTTGATCAGGCCGAACTCGGAAAAGATCGGCCGCAGTGCATCGACCTTGCCGGCGTAGCGGCCGTCGAGCGGGGACAGGGCGAGCAGTTGGGCGTCGGACATGGCGGGCAAGGGCGAGGGGAGCCGTAATTCTAAACGAGTGCGGCGGTATGCTCGCGGGTGAGCGCCGCTTGTGTTTGCTCGTCATTCCCGCGAAAGCGGGAACCCAGCGCCTTCCGCGCAGATCGCGATGTCGTCACGAAAGGCACTGGGTTCCCGCTTTCGCGGGAATGACGGCTCGTAGTTCGTCGAATTTCCGGAGATAACATCATGGCTGCAAGCAAGCACAGCAAATTCCGCCTCGAACACGACAGCATGGGCGAGCTGCGCGTGCCCGCCGACGCCTTGTGGGGCGCGCAGACGCAGCGTGCCGTCGAAAACTTCCCTGTGTCCGGTATTCCGATGCCGCGCGGTTTCATCCGTGCGCTTGGCCTGGTCAAGGCGGCTGCAGCGGAAGTCAACGGAGAGTTTGGGCTGTTGCCGAAAACAAAGGCCAAGGCGATCCGTTCGGCCGCGATGGCGGTCGCGAGCGGTTCGCACGACCCGCAGTTTCCGATCGACGTGTTCCAGACCGGTTCCGGCACGTCCAGCAACATGAATGCCAATGAGGTCATCGCCGCGCTGGCCTCGCGCGCAGGCAAGTCGAAAGTACATGGCAACGATGACGTCAACCTCGGCCAAAGCTCCAACGACGTGATCCCGACCGCGATCCGCGTGTCGGCGCAACTGGCAGTTATGCAAGACCTGTTGCCCGCGCTCAAGCACCTGCGCAGCACCATCGATCGTCGCGCGAAGTCGTTGGGCAAGGTCGCCAAGACCGGCCGCACCCACCTGATGGATGCGATGCCACTGACCTTCGCGCAGGAATTCGGCGCGTGGTCGTCGCAGTTGTCATCGGCACAGGCGCGCATCGAGGATGCATTGAAACGACTGCGCCGCCTGCCGATCGGTGGGACCGCGATCGGCACTGGCATCAACGCCGATCCGCGTTTCGGCAAGGCGATGGCGAAAGCGCTTTCGACGATGACGAAAACGCGATTCGAATCCGCTGCCGACAAATTCGAGGGACTCGCGTCGCAAGACGATGCCGTTGAACTGTCGGGCCAGCTCAATGCGCTGGCGGTCGCGCTGATGAAAATCTCGAATGACTTGCGGATGATGAATTCTGGTCCGCTGGCGGGTTTCGGCGATATCGAATTGCCGGTGTTGCAGCCGGGCTCGTCGATCATGCCCGGCAAGGTCAACCCGGTGATTCCAGAAGCGACCTGCATGGTCTGCGCGCAGGTGATGGGCCACCACACCGCGATCACCATTGCCGGCGCGTCTGGCAATTTCCAGCTCAACGTGATGCTGCCGCTGATCGCGTACGACCTGCTGGATTCAATCGGCTTGCTCGCCAACGCCATGCACCTGCTGGCCGACAAGGCAATTGCGGGATTGAAGGTGAACAAGGACAACGTCAATGCGGCGCTGACGCGTAATCCGATCCTGGTCACCGCGCTCAATCCGATCATCGGTTACGAAAAAGCTGCCGCGATAGCCAAGCGCGCGTA
Source organism: Luteimonas sp. (assembly GCA_037720875.1). Taxonomy (GTDB): domain Bacteria; phylum Pseudomonadota; class Gammaproteobacteria; order Xanthomonadales; family Xanthomonadaceae; genus JALYOU01. The sequence goes on from JBBJNO010000334.1 coordinate 2,429, forward strand.
CAAGGAAGGGCGGCCGATTGTCGAGGTGGGGCGCGAGATGAGCGGGCTATCAGAGCAGAAGCTGCGTGAGTTGCTGGATCCACTCGCACTTACAAAAGGCGGAATACAGGGCAGCGGACCTTGTAGGAGCGCA
>JBBJNO010000079.1:0-9530 GCA_037720875.1 Luteimonas sp.
GCGCGATCGATCAGGTCGTCGGCGGCGATCGAGGCATCGAGCTCGGCCTCGAAGGCCTGGCGCTGGTCGCGCGCATATTCACCGGCCCGCAGGGTCAAGCGGCCGGGTTGATTGGCGTGGCGGACAGCGAGTTTTTCCGCGCCGAAACCACCGCGACCGAAATCGATGGTGCCGCGCACATCGTCGAACGTCAGCTTGAGCTCGCGATCGACCAGCGTCGCGCCAAGCAATGCGATCTTGCCATCGAGCGTCTGCCGGGGAGCGTCGCGATGCAGGGGTTGCAACAGTTTCAAATCGACGTTTGCCGGACCGCGCGCGTCGAGCCGGGCCAGCGTCGCCGCATTGGTCTTCTGCAACGGGCTCTGCCTGAGCAATGCCAGCATCCTGCTTACATCGCCGCCGCCCTGTGCATCCACCGCCACCACGGCCCGCGCGAAACTCGCAATCTCCGCATGCACGCTGCGAAGACCGACGCCGGCAACCGCGCCTTTTCCGTCGAAGGCCATGCCGTCGCCGGCGAAGGCGACATTGGCCTCGGCGACCTCGAACGCAGGCCAGTCGGGATGGAACTTGATCGTGGCGCGGCGGATCGTGCCGGCGGCCTGGAAGACGCCGTTGCGATCACGGAAAGGCCAATCGTCAAGATCGCCCGAGACCAGTGCACGACCATCGTGAATGGTGCCGTTGACCAGCGCGGCATCGAGCCAGCGGACCGTCGCCGGCGGCATCCGGTGACGCACCCACAATGTCTTGGCGGCGGCGAACGGGATATCTCCCAGCGACACGGCAAGATCCATCCGCGGCCGCGTGCCGTCGCCCTGGAACAACAATCCGCCACGTACATCGAATGCATAGTTCGCACCAGCCAGTCGCAATGCGCCCGTCCCGACGCGCCATCCCGCACCTTCGCGCCAGCCTGCGATGGTGCCTGTCGCATCCACGTCATGCGCAACGCCAAACGCGCGTGGCCAATCGAAGCGAAGCCTGGAGGCTGGGTCGAGTTGCAGCGAAAACCCGTCGCTGTCCCCGTGCAACTCGCCACCGATACCGCTGATGCCCGGTGACTCGCCGATGGCGGCGAATGACACTTGCCGCAGCACACCATCCGCACGCATGCGGCCGCCTTGCACACCCGCAACCGTGACGCGTTGCAAATGCGCCGATGGCTTCGCCTGCGACAGCCACCGGCGCAGGCCGGGGTCGAGCCGATCGCTGAGCGCAGCCACGGCCAGCAGCGGGCCGGCATCGATGTTGTCGGCGAGCAACGCGTAACGACGACCGCCTGCCACTACCAGGCCATCCATCTCCTGCGTGGCGTCATTCGCCGTGATGCGTACGTGCGGCGCGTCCAGACGCCACCCGCCATCGACCACGCGCCAACGCGCGCGCGCCTCGAGTTTGTCGAAACGTGCGCGCGCGGGAACCGCACCTGCACCTGCACCTGCACCTGCACCTGCACCTGCACCTGCACTCTGCAACTGGACATCTTCCAGTTCGGCATCGACGGTGATGCTGGCAATCCGGTGCGCGCGCAACTCGCCCCATGCCTGTGCACGACCATGACCGTGCTGCACCGCGACGCCTGCGAAGTGCAACAGCGACGACCATGCATCCAGGTCCGCCTGCCGTGAGCCCGCATAGAGGCGGCCGTTGCCGCGCCTGCGATCGAAGTCGAGCACGGCGTCGATCGGCGATGCATCGCGCGCGATCGTTCCGCGTACGCCCGCACGCACGCGATCGCCGTTGACCTGCATGCGCAGGTCGATGTCCGGAAGCTGCACGTCAATGCCCATCGACGGGGCGAGGATCGCAAGCTTGCCGTCGATGACCTGTAGTTCGCCGAGGCCTTCCAGTGTCTTCAGGGGATCGCCACCGGGTTGCTGCTGCCCCGGCAGGCCGCGCACTGTCCAGCGACCATCGGCGCTGCGTTCGAGCGTCAACGACAGCCCACGCAAGCGCAATTCGGTGAACGAACGTCCCGGCAGCAGGCCTGCGTATTGCGCAATCAAAATTTCCGCCGCACCGATCGGCACCGCATCGCGGCCGGCACCGATGCGCAGGCCATCCAGTCGCAACAACGGGCCGCGACGCGTCCAGCCGGTTTCGACGCGATCGAACGCCACCGGCCGGCCGGCGCGTTCGCTGAGCCATGCGGCGATCTTGTCCGGATGACGTTCGGCCATCGGCAACAGCTGGCTGGTGAGCGCCGCGACCAATGCCATCAGGATCAGCGCGCCCGCGATCGCGTACCACACGCCGCGATGCAGCAGATGGATCCTTCGGCGGATTGGGGTTGGCATCAGGCAATAGTTCCTGAAGACGGTACCCGGGACTCGGGACTTGGGACTCGGGAAAAATCACATGCGTCGTCCGCAAAGGACGCGAAGGGCGCAAAGAAATTCAAAAAGCGGCTTTGAACTTTTGCGTTATTTGCATCCTTTGCGGACCACGCGTTTCCGAATCCCGAATCCCCAACCCCGGCTCTTTCAAAGCAGCACGACATCGAACTGCTCCTGTAGATACTGCTCGTCCGGCTGGAACCGGATCGATTTGCCGAGGAATTCTTCCAGCTCCGCGACCGCCGCAGATTCCTCGTCAGTGATGCGCGCCACCACTTTTGGCGATGCGATCACCAGCAGGCGCGGCGCCTCGAACTGACGTACCGCGCGGGTGATCTCGCGGAAGATTTCGTAGGTCACGGTCTCGGTGGTCTTGAGCGTGCCACGGCCGCCGCATTCGTGGCACGGCTCGGACAACTGCCGTTCAAGGCTCTCGATGGTGCGCTTGCGCGTCATCTCCACCAGGCCCAATGGCGAGAAGTCGTAGACGGTGGTCTTGGCGTGGTCCTTGACCAGCGATTTTTCCAGCGTGCGCAGCACCTGGCGGCGATGTTCGGCATCGTGCATGTCGATGAAGTCGATGATGATGATGCCGCCGAGGTTGCGCAGGCGCAGTTGCCGCGCGACCGATTGCGCGGCCTCCAGATTGGTGCGGTAGACGGTCTCCTCCAGGTTGCGCTGGCCGAGGAACGAGCCGGTGTTGACGTCGACCGTGGTCATCGCCTCGGTCTGGTCGATGACCAGGTAGCCGCCGGATTTCAACGGCACGTCCTTGAGCAGCGCGCGCTGGATTTCATCCTCGACGCCGTACAGGTCGAAGATCGGCCGCGCGCCGCTGTAGTGCTCGATCTTGTCGTCGAGTCCCGGCATGTATTGCGCGGCGAACGCGCGCAGCTTGTCGCAGGTCTCGCGCGAATCGACTTTCACCTTTTCGACGTCGCGGCGGATCAGGTCGCGCACCGCGCGCAGCGGCAACGTCAGGTCCTCGTACACGCACGCGCCGACGCGCGACGCCTCCGATTCTTCCTCCACCAGTGCCCAGGCGCGGCTGAGATAACCGATGTCCTCCGCCAGCGCTTCCGCCGGCTGGCCTTCGGCATTGGTGCGGACGATGTAGCCGTGCCCGCCCGCGGCAGCGAGTTCGGACACGATGGCCTTCAATCGCGCACGTTCGCCTTCGTCCTCGATGCGCGCGGAGACGCCGATCACTTTGGATCGCGACAGCAGCACCATGTAGCGCGACGGGATGCTGAGCTGCGTGGTCAGCCGCGCACCCTTGCTGCCGATCGGATCTTTCACGACCTGCACGATGATGTCCTGCCCTTCCCGCACCAGCTCGGCGATGGGCCTGGGCGTGGCCGATGGCAGTTCCGTGCCGTCGCCTTCGGCACTGGGCACCGGCGCGGCCTTGAAGATGTCATTGGCGTGCAGAAACGCGGCGCGATCCAGCCCGATCTCGACAAACGCTGCCTGCATCCCCGGCATGACCCGCTGCACGCGGCCCTTGTAGATGTTGCCGACCACGCCGCGCCGCCAGCCACGCTCGATGTGCAACTCCTGCAGCATGCCGTTCTCGACCACGGCTACGCGGGTCTCGCGCGGTGTGACGTTGACCAGGATTTCCTCGGTCATGCGTAGGCCAACCGCTGTTTTTTGACCGCGGATGTGCGCGGATGACCGCGGATCAACCCTCTCGCCATCAAGGTTGAATTTCTTGAGAAATGTAACTTTTGATCGTCATTCCCGCGAAGCTTGCCCCGGACTCCGATCCGGGGGCGGGAACCCAGTGACTTTGCTTGAAAGGCACAAGTCGCTGGATTCCCGCCTTCGCGGGAATGACGGTTTGATCGTCCCGTGCGTCCTGCAGGCCGCGGGACATCAGTTCTCACAAGCACAAAATCCGCAAATTCTTTATCCGCGTTCATCCGATCTGATCCACGGCCACACGCATTTGCCTCACATCCAACCCAAACTCCCGCAGCAACTTCGCCGTCTCGTACAACGGCAATCCCATCACACCCGAATAACTACCCGAGAGATGCGAAACAAACGTCGCCGCCACGCCCTGGATCGCATACGCGCCCGCCTTGCCCGCCCACTCGCCGCTGGCAAGGTACTGGTCGATATCCTCATCGCTCAACGCGGCGAAGGTGACTGCGGAGATCGAGACCGCCTGCGCTTCGCGCGACGCCGAGACCATCGAAACCGCCGAGATCACCTGATGGGTCTGTCCCGACAAACGATGCAACATCGCGGCCGCATCGGCGGCATCGCGTGGCTTGCCGAACACCTCGTCGCCCAGCACCACTTCGGTATCGGCCCCCAGCACCACCGCATCGCGCACGGTCATCACCTGCAACAGGCCGGCGCCGGATTTTTCACGCGCCACGCGGCGCACATAGTCCTCGGGCGGTTCACCGGGATCGCGTTGCTCGGGGACGTCCAGATCAAGCACGCCAAAGCGCAACCCGAGGCGGGCAAGCAGTTCGGCGCGGCGCGGGGAACGTGAGGCGAGATGCAGCATTGCCCGAAGGATAACCCGCGCTACCAGGGCCAATCCCGACGCGCGCTTAACCCCGCGACCCTTGTCGCATAACCTCTCGCGTAACCCTCGCATAACCCCGACATGGCTCACAGGGCGTTAACCGCACACGCAACACCCTTCCCGCTGCCGCCCTATGGAGAGTTCCATGTCGCAATTCACCATGTCGCGATTCACCCTGCGTCCGTTATGGCTTGCCACCGCCCTCGCCTCGAGCCTGATCATGACTTCAGCCTGCGCACAGAATGCGCCGACCCCCGGTGCCGCCACTCCGGGCGCCGCTACTCCGGGTGCGCACGTCATCCCCGCCGACGGCACATTGCTGTCCGTATCCGCGCAAGCCGAGTCAAAGCGCGTGCCCGATGTCGCCACCATGTCCACCGGCGTGGTCACGCAAGCGGCCGATGCCAACACCGCCATGCGCCAGAACGCGGAACAAATGGCCAAGGTGGTGGCCGCGATCAAGGCGTCAGGCGTCGCCGAACGCGACATCCAGACCAGCGGCATCAGCGTCAACCCGCAATACCGTTACGCCGAGAACCAGCCACCGACGATCACCGGTTATCAGGCCACCAACACGGTCAACATGAAAGTGCGCGACATCGGCAAGCTGGGCAAGGTACTCGACACGCTGGTGGCGCAAGGCGCGAACCAGGTCAATGGCCCGAGCTTCGAAGTCGACAAACCAGACGAGGCGTATGACGAGGCGCGGTTGTTGGCGCTGAAAAAAGCCGAGGCGCGTGCGAGGACCTACGCCGACGCGATGGGATTGCGCGTGCGCCGCATCGTCAGTATTTCCGAAGGCGCGGGTTTCCAGCCACCCATGCCGATGATGCGGATGCAGGCGATGGACGCGACAGCGAGCAAGGAGACCTCGGTATCGCCGGGCGAGACCACGCTCAGCGCCAACCTCGATGTCGTCTTCGAGCTGGGAAAATGAGATGACGGTTCCCGAAAAAACCACGCCTCCTGCCACCAATCCAAAGCCCGGACACAATCCGGGCTATGCCGAACCGCAACCGCGCGACAAGGAAGACGCACGTAATCCTGATCCGGAACACAAGCGCAATCCGGACGAAGGCGGGCTGACGCGCGAGCCGGAGAAGACGCCAGGCGCCACTTGAGTTGAGTGTTGGGCTTCAGACGCCACTTGAGCCTTCGGCTTGAAGTGGTCGTCATGACCCGCTTGTCATCCCCGCGAATCAGAAACCCCTTCAACGTCATTCCCGCGAAGGCGGGAATCTAGTGACTTTGTTTAGCTGTTCAATTCCTCCAAGTACTAAATCACCTGGATTATGCCTTCGCGGGAATGACGGATTCAGGCTTTTCTTGTTCTCCTGCTAACGAATCCGACCCTCCATTCGTCTCCCTTTTTCGACCGACCATCCGACACGCATTGTCGAAACCGCGCATCAAGCGCAGCGTGGAATCACGGCGTCGCCGACACCATCAACCCCGCCGCCGGCGTCCATGCGTTGTCCCTGTCGAAGGTCAATCAACGGAGGTGGGTCATGGTGCGTACTCAGCGTTCCAGCTTTGAATTCCTGCATCTTGCGCAACGTCCGGACGCCGGCCGCATCGCCGGCACATCCGCCGCCATCGCGATCCACGTCCTCGCATTGATGGTGTTGTTGTCGCCGATGGCGCCGCAGCCGGTCATCGTGATCGAAGACCGCCATACGCCACCCGACATGCCGCGCACACCGGTGACACCGACGCCGCCTCCGGTGCCCGTGCCGGTCGTCAGCAACCCCACCACCAGACCGCAGCCCGCGGTGCAGCCACCGCAATCCACGACGTCCGCCACCAACCACGAAGTGATCGTCGAGAACGGCAGCATCGCTGTCGAAACGGCACCCGCGGCGACTGAAACAATCGATGCAGGTCCGGCTGTGTCGGTGCCAATTTCCGGCGCCTATCTCGAATACGCCAACGCACCCCCACCGGTCTATCCACGCATCGCCTTGCGCGACCGCCTGACCGGTACCGTGATGCTGGAAGTCCTGGTGGATATCGACGGCCGCCCGCTCGACGTGAAAATCGCGCAAAGCAGCGGTCACCGGCAACTCGACCGCGCCGCGCTCGAACATGTGCTGAAACGCTGGACTTTCCGTCCCGCGATGAAGGACGGCCAAGCAGTACAGGCCATCGGACTGGTACCCATCGCCTTCAACCTGCGCGATTGATTTTGCCTTTGTCCAGACATCGCGAAAGCACGTAGACCCGGAGGGCGACGCACAGGATGTGCGTCGTTTTCCGACCGAGCCATGGATGGCGAGTCGGAAAATTCCCTCAGCAACCAAACCAACTTGACGCTCTGATCGGGGAAGGCATTTCTTTGGTCTTTCTTTGTGCCAGCAAAGAAAGTGACTCGCCCTTGGGCGAAAGCTTTGTTTCAAGCTCTTAAGGAGGGTCTGAATAAAAGACTGTGTTGTCCGCAAAGAACGCGAAGGACGCAAAAAACAAGTGCGTAGTGACGCGGTTCTTTGCGTCTTTGGCGTCCTTTGCGGACTTGATCAGAGCTTCCTTAAGTCCAATTCAACGAGCATCCAACGCGCCCAAGCAATGAATGCCTGCATTCAAAAAACTTTCACCCGCGATGATAAGGATGGTTCGCCAGCAACGCCGTCGCCCGATACAACTGCTCCGCCACCAGTAACCGCACCAGCATATGCGGCAATGTCAGCGGCCCCAGCGACCAGGTTTCGTCAGCGCGTTCAATGATCCCCGGCGCATGTCCTTCCGGCCCGCCGATCAGCAACGCGAGATCGCGTCCCTGACCGCGCCAATATTCCAGGCGCTGCGCAAGGTCCTCCGACGAATACGCCTTGCCGCGCCCATCCAGCGCGACCACATGCGCCTGCCTGGGCAACACCGACAACACGCGCTGGCCTTCGTCCTGCATCGCGCGCGCCGCATCGCGACCCTTGCCGCGCATCCCCGGCTCCACCTCGACCAGTTCCAGCGGCAAGCCGTGCGACAAGCGCTTCTGGTACTCGGCGAACCCCTGCGCGACCCACGCAGGTGCGCGTTCGCCGACGGCGATGAGTCTTGCTTTCATGACGCCATCGTAGCGATTGCGGTGATGCGTACACATCGATGCGCCAACACCGGCAGACGCCCGGCATCACCTTCGCCATCACGGGGCCCTGGCGGCACGGCAACCAATAGCGATCATCTCGTTGTTTCAAAACAACAAAAGCCGCGGGTCGAGACCCGCCCTACCGATTCGCAGGCGGGTTTCAACCCGCCGTCACCCGCGGGCGCATACCTCTCCACAAACAACAACGGCGCCTCGCGACGCCGTTGCTGTTGGTTGAATGCTGCGAAATGCTAATAGCGACGTTCGACGTCTGTTTCCATTGCATGCTCGTCCGGCGGCTGGTCACCGACGGTCCACAGGCGTTCGAGTGCATAGAACTCGCGGATGCGCGGCAGCATGACGTGGATGATCACGTCGCCCAGGTCCACCAGCACCCATTCGGCCTCGCGCTCGCCTTCCACACCCAGCGGCATCACGTCGAGCTGCTTGGCGAAACGCACGACTTCATCGGCGATGGACTTCACGTGGCGCGTGGACGTGCCCGAGGCGACGACCATGTAGTCGCAGACGCTGGTCTTGCCGCGTACGTCGATTTCGACGACATCCTTGGCCTTGAGTTCTTCCACCGCCGCAAGCACGTGCTTGAGCAGCACATCGACATCGGGCGGGGGATTGGGGAGACGGGTCTTGATGACTTGCGCTTGCGTGGCCAAGGCTTGACAACTCTGGGAGATAACGGCCGTGATTATAACGGAGCCCGGGTGACGGCCTGATTGGCATACAACCGGGACTGAATGATGAATTCAGCGACGGCATTGGGGACGCGGTCGCGCCACGCCACGCCAGCGGTGATGCGGCCGCGAATATCGCTGGCGGATTCCGGGTAGAGCGGCTGCTCCAGCCTGTAGACCAACCCGGCCGCTGCGTCCTGCAGCGCATCGGACACCGTGGCCCAGCGTCCCGCGACGCAATCCGCGAGTTCAGGCGCCAAGGCCTCCTCGAAATGGCCGCCGGCACGATCGGCCACGACGAAATGCGTGTGCTCGAACAACTCGCGCCAGCATTTCCAACTGGGCAAGCCTCGAAAACTGTCGGCGCCCAGCAGCAACGCGATCGGCACATCGCCACCGAGTTCGCCGCGGATGTCGTGCAGCGTATCGATGGTGTAGGAAGGCCCCTCACGGCGCAGCTCGCGGATATCGACGACCAGTCCGTGCTCGCCCGCCGTCGCCAGTTCCAGCATGGTGGCGCGCTGCATCGCATCGGCGTGCGTCGCACCCTTGTGCGGAGGATCGGCCGCCGGCATCAGGTACACATTGGCCGACAAGGCATCGCGTGCGTTGCGCGCGACCGCGAGGTGGCCGTTGTGCACGGGATCGAAGGTACCACCATAAAAGACGTGCAAATGCGCATTCATGCCTGCATCCCTGCCCCGCTTTGTAGAGCGCAGATTGCTGCGCTGCGTTTGATCCTGGCCGGGGAGCGGCGGAGCAAGCTCCGCTCGACAACGCAAACGCGTGCATTTTTGCTGTTGGCCGTGCGCCGACTCATGCCAGCAACGGCACTGCGCGCGTTTCCGCCACGGCCAGCAGCAGGCGCTCCAGCA
>JBBJNO010000080.1:0-9527 GCA_037720875.1 Luteimonas sp.
TCACAGGGCCACACGCACCCTTCCGGAAATTCGATCCGCTCCATGCCCACGCTCCTCATCGCCGACGACCACCCGTTGTTCCGCGCTGCGCTCAAGCAGCACGCGGCGCTGCGCGCCACCTTCTCAGCCTTACAATCCCTTCGGTCGCCGAGCGGAGAAGCAAGAGCCAACAACCGTCATCCGTTTCCAGCCCGCTGCTCCAAGCTTGCAATGCTAGGCTGAAAACAAGCTCTTCCGGTTACTCCTGCACATGCCAAAACCTTCAGCATCCGCTACACGCCAGTCCTCCCACACCGGCAGCGATTTACGCGGCATCAGCCGCCTGACCACCGAGGCGATCACCGGCATGACCGACTTGGTCGAAGCCTTGCACGCGACCATCATGCGGCTGCCCTCGCCAGTCGGAACACTCGACAGCGAACCAGCCAAAGGCATCGCTGGCGTCGTGTACAAAAGCGTGCGCGGAATGACCCGACTGACTGGCAACGGGGTCGATCTCGCCCTGTCGCGGCTGTCACCGTTGCTCGACAGATTCGGCACGCCAGCGTCGCGCGATGCTGTGGTCGCTGCCTTGAATGGCGTGGTTGGCGATCACCTGGAAGCGACTGGTAACCCGCTGGCCATCGACATGCGCCTGCGTAGCGGCGGACGCCCGCTCACACTGAAACGCAAGGTGCTGGCCACCGAGTTTCCCGATGCCAGCGCAACCCTCCTCGTGCTCGCGCACGGCTTGTGCATGAACGACGTGCAATGGCGGTACGGTGGCCACGATCATGGCGCTGCGCTGGCACGCGATCTCGATTGCACGCCGGTGTATCTGCACTACAACAGCGGCCGCCACGTCTCCAGCAACGGTCGTGATTTTTCCGCGTTGTTGCAACGGCTGGTGCGTGAGTGGCCGGTGCCGGTGCAACGGATTCGCATTGTGGCCCACAGCATGGGCGGGCTAGTGGCGCGTAGCGCCTGCCATGCGGCCACACAGGCCGGACACGACTGGGTGCAATATCTTGACAAGATGATTTTCCTCGGCACGCCGCACCACGGGGCGCCGCTGGAGCGTGCAGGCAGTTCGATCGATCGATTGTTCGGGGTGAGCCCGTACATCGCACCGTTCGCGAGACTGGGGAAAATCCGCAGTGCCGGCATCCAGGATCTGCGCCACGGCAATGTGCTTGAAAACGATTGGCAGGATCGCGACGGCGACGGACATCAGGACGGGCGCGCACCACTGCCGTTGCCCAAGGGCGTACGGTGTTATGCGGTAGCGGTCTCGACTCAGAAGGCTGCAGTCGCATCCATCGATATGGATGACGGCCGCTTGAGCGGCGATGGTCTGGTGCCGATACGCAGCGCCTTGGGCGAGCATCCGGATCGGCGTTTCGATCTGCGCATCCCCGAGGCGCGCCGCTGGATCGGCTACAGCATCAATCATCTTGAACTGCTCGGCAACGATTCGGTCTACCGGCATTTGAAAAAGTGGCTGTCGAGTGTTGCGCCCGTGCGTGTTCCCAATAGCAGCCATGCTGGCCGCAGCCCGTCTCTGTAGAGTCGAGCTTGCTCGACTGCCTTGTACTTTTCAGGGGTAAAAGCAGCGGAGCAAGCTCCGCTCTGCAGGATTACGATTTCTCTCGGGAGCCACGCCTGATGGTCGCGTAAGATCGCTGCGTGATCGCACCACCGCGAAAAATCCTGCACGTCGACATGGATGCGTTCTACGCGTCGGTCGAGCAGCGCGACGACCCGGCCCTGCGCGGCAGGCCGGTGGTGGTCGCATGGCGTGGTGCGCGTTCGGTCGTGTGCGCGGCGAGTTACGAGGCGCGCACGTTCGGGGTGCGCTCGGCAATGCCGGCGATCCGTGCCGAGCGTCTGTGTCCGCAGGCGGTGTTCGTGCCGCCGGATTTCATCCGTTACAAAGCGGCGTCGCGACAGATACGCGAGATCTTTTCGCGACACACCGATCTGATCGAACCGTTGTCACTGGACGAAGCCTATCTCGATGTCACCACGACAAAAACGGGGCTACCTTCGGCGACCGCGACTGCCGAGGCGATCCGCTGCGCAATCCGCGAGGAAACGCAGCTGACTGCGTCGGCCGGCGTGGCGCCGAACAAGTTCCTCGCCAAGATCGCCTCGGACTGGAATAAACCCGATGGCGTGTACGTGATCCGCCCGCACCAGGTCGAGGCATTCCTCGCACCGTTGCCGGTCGGCCGTCTGCCCGGTGTCGGCAAGGTCATGGAGGCGAAGCTCGCAGAGCTTGGCATCGGCACCGTCGGCCAATTGCGTGCGGTGCCGTTATCCAACCTCGAGCAGCGTTTCGGCCGCTGGGGAAAACGCCTGCACGAACTGTCGCTGGGCATCGACGAACATCCCGTGCAGCCGGAGCGTCCCACCGTGCAGATCTCGGCGGAAGACACCTTCGAGCATGACCTGCATCTTGACGAACTCGAACCGCATATCCGCCGCCTGGCCGAAAAAACCTGGGCCGGTTACCAGCGCGAACCTGGACGTATCGCGCGCACGGTCGTGCTCAAGCTGAAAACCTCGGATTTCCGCATCCTCACCCGCAGCCTGACTTCACCGTCCCGGCCCGAGTCCTTGCAGCAACTTGCGGATATGGCTTGCGCCTTGCGCGCACGCGTCGAGTTGCCGGCGGAGACGCGTTACCGGCTGGTTGGTGTGGGTTTGTCGGGGTTTATCGATGCGGAGAGCCTCAACTCGCAGAACGAGTTGTTTGCGTCTCGCGACCCAAACATCGCCGTATCCACTACAGGCTGACTCTAAGCCTGTCGAAGCACCGGAAGAAGAGTTCTGAGAATAATTCCTCATCCCGAAGGCGGAAGCCAAGCGAGAAGCCAACCACAACCTTGCCTTGTAATCGACAGTGCTGAATTTCCACCCGATTGAAGGCCAGACGCGCCTAAAGCCAGGATCAGCGTCCTTGCATCCCGGAATAGATCGTCAACCATCCGGTTGCATATCTCTCATTGCACCGCCGTTGACATTTTGACTATCGTCGAACTATCGTTGCGACATGACCAACGAAGACAGCGTCCAGGCCCTCGCGGCCCTCGCCCACATTCACCGCCTTGCCGTGTTCCGTGCCCTAGTTGAACAAGGTCCTGAAGGATTGCCGGCTGGCGCGATCGCGGAAGCCGTCGGGCTAGTGCCCTCTTCGCTGACCTTCCACCTGCGTCACCTGCAGCGCGCCGGATTGATCACGCAACGCCGCGCGAGCCGGCAGTTGTTCTACGCCGCCGACTTCGCCGCGATGAACGATCTCGTCGCTTTCCTGACCGACAACTGCTGCGGTGGCGATGCTGCCGCATGCGCACCAACCAAACAACCCGTTACCCGAAAAAGAAAAGCCGCGTGAGCCGCATCTACAACGTCCTCTTCCTGTGCACCGGCAATTCCGCGCGCAGCATCATGGCCGAGGCCCTGCTCAATGTACTCGGCGCCGACCGGTTTCGCGCATATAGCGCCGGCAGCTATCCCAGCGGACAGGTGCAACCGATGGCGGCCGAACTCTCACAGTCACTCGGCTATCCGGCCGAGCGGATGCGTAGCAAGCGTTGGGATGAATTCGCCGCGCCCGGTGCGCCTGAAATGGACATGGTCATCACCGTCTGCGACAACGCGGCCGGCGAAGCGTGTCCGGTGTGGCTGGGTCATCCGGCGCTGGCGCACTGGGGCGTTGCCGATCCGGTCGCGGTCGAAGGCAACGATGACGTGCGCAAACGTGCCTTCGTGGCGGCGTTCGCCGCGTTGCGCCGTCGCGTCGAACTGCTGCTCGCGTTGCCGCTGGACAAGCTCGATCGTCTCGCCGCCGAAGCAAAACTCCGCGAGATCGGCCAGGTCGGCAGCGCATGAGCGCACCGCGCCGCGTCTTCGCGGAATTCCTCGGCACCGCCCTGCTGATGGTGACCGTCATCGGCTCCGGAATCATGGCCGCACGTTTGTCGGGCGGCAACGATGGCGTTGCGCTGCTCGCCAACACCCTGGCGACGGTGGGCAGCCTCTACATCCTGATCGAAGTGTTCGGCCCGGTCAGCGGCGCGCACATGAATCCCGCGGTCAGTCTGGTCATGGCCGCACGCGGCGATCTTCGCAAGTCGCTGCTGCCGTCCTACATCGTCGCGCAACTCGCGGGCGCGGCCTGCGGGGCGGGGCTGGCGCATGCGATGTTCGAATTGCCGATCCTGCAGTGGTCGACGACGTTGCGCGACGGACCGGCTCAGTGGCTGGCCGAAGCTGTCGCCGCAGCCGGACTGTTGCTGGTGATCCTGCGCGCGCCACCGTCGCGGGTCGCCGCCATGGTTGCGGCCTATATTGGAGCGGCGTACTGGTTCACCGCATCGACTTCGTTCGCCAATCCGGCCGCGGCGTTCGGGCGCATGTTCAGCGACACGTTTGCGGGGATCGCACCGTCGAGCGTGCCGGGTTTCGTGTTCGCGGAATTGATCGGCGCGGGTGCCGGTCTCGGCATTCACCGCCTGCTCGGCCCCGCGCAATCCCTGTCATCGACCGAAACGCTGATGGAAAACACATGAAGAACGATCCCGAGATCACGATCTATCACAATCCATCCTGCGGAACGTCACGCAACACGCTGGCATTGATCCGCAACAGCGGCATCGAGCCGACCGTCGTCGAATACCTGCAAACACCGCCGGACCGCGCGACGTTGCTGCAGTTGATCGATGACATGGGCATTCCCGTTCGCAGTGTGCTGCGTGAAAAAGGTACGCCGTATGCCGAGTTGCGACTCGATGACCCGTCGTTGCCGGATGACGCATTGATCGATGCGATGCTGATGCATCCGATCCTGATCAATCGACCGATCGTGGTCACCCCGCTCGGAACGAAGTTGTGCCGTCCCTCCGAAGCGGTGCTCGATCTGCTGCCATCGCCGCAGCTGGCGCCGTTCGCCAAGGAAGATGGCGAAGTGGTGGTCGACGAACAGGGACACCGCGTGGTTTAAGTGCGGTGCTCCCGTAGAGCGGAGCTTGCTCCGCTGCCTTTTCTTGTTCAGGCAAAAGCGACTGACTCGCGCCCGCATGCCGGTCAAGGATCACCGTGTGATATTTCATCGCGGCTGGCGCCAGCCTATTCCCAAGGTGAAACTGCGCCCCGCTCCGGGCTCGAAGAAACGTTCGTTGCCTTCATTGACGATGACCGAGCCGACGTACTTGCGATCGAACAGGTTGTCTACGCGCGCAAATCCATGCCAGCCGCTCGCATGACCGCGCCATTCAAACCTTGTAGACACTCGCGCATAACCGGGTGCGGAATCGCTGTTGCGGTCGTCGGTGGCGATGCGGTCGCTGACGCGGGCTTCGAGTGCGGCGACGAAACGATCGCTGCGGTCATGCCACACAAGTTCGCCGAACCCGTCCGCACGCAGAATTCCCGGGATGCGGTTGCCCGCGGCGACCGTGCGCGTCGTGGTCTGCGCGCCGGTCGCGACGAGAAAGGAAAACGCTTCGACGAAGCGCGCGCGGATCGCGTTCGCCGCCAGCGAATACGACCATTGGCTGCCGAGTGTTCCGGCGAGGCTGGCCTCGATGCCGTCGCGGCGCGTGCGCCCGGCGTTGGCGAAGCTGGCGCGGCCACCTCGACTCAAGGCCGGCACGATCTCGTCGTCGCCATCGATGCGATACGCCGCGATGCTGGCCTCCACGGAGGCGAAGCGCCAACGCGTGCCGACTTCGGCCGAGACGACGTGCGCGGGTATCAAGCTGCGATTGAAACCGGCCGCGCCATCGGGACGATAGGCCAGTTCGGTGATGGTCGGCGTCTCGAAGCCGCGGCCGATGCTGGCAAAGACTTCGCCGTTCGCGAAGGCACGCGCGACACCGAACGACGCCGCGGTCTCGCTGTAGTCGAAGCGGCCGCTGTCGTCGACATTGCCGGGTGCGATGAAATGATCGTCCGACGCGAATGACAAACGGGCGTGGCGCACTGCACCCAGCAAGATCCAGCGATCCGCCGGATGCCAGTCGCCGATCAGGTACAGCTCGCGATTGCGCACACGATTGTCCTCGTCGCGGCGCAGGCGGCCACGTACACCCAGGACACCACCGACGAAGTTTTCATGGCCACGCCGCGTTTCGTCGAGTTGACCTGCTTCTATTCCGATGGCGACCGCACCGCGTGCGCTACTCCAGCGATGGCCCGCATCGATACCACTCGAGCGACGCCCCAGATCGATCACGCCACCGGAGTTGCTCGATGGAATCTGCGCACCAACCGGCAACGCCAGGAATTGCACGACAGCGCGCTGGATGCCATATCCGCCGAGCCAGAACGCTCGGCCTGTTGCGTATTCGCGCTGCCAGCGCAAGCCGATCTGGTGGTTCTCGGTGCTCTTGCGCGTGTCGAACATCGCTGCCGCCGGGTCGGTACCGTGCGGATCGCGCAGCCATTGCGCGCGCGTCAGTCCGAGCGGGTCGTGCGTCTGCGGTTGCGACAGGGCGTTCAATACGACACGGACGGATTCGCCCGCGCGCGGCGACCACTGCGCCACCGCATTGAACTGCGAGCGCTCCGCTGCACTGTGCGGACGCTCGCCATCGGTTTCAAAACGGCTGCCCTGCACGCGCCAGCGCCATGCCGCGTTCGCGCTTGCACCATCGATACGCAGCGCCGCGCGGTAAACGTCATCGCTGGCGATCCAGCCATCCAGCGCAACACCGCGCGCGGTTCCACCATCAAGATCGGTCGAGGCAATGATCGCGCCACCGGCGGCGTTGCCGTATTGCAACGCCAGCGGCCCGCGCAACACTTCGATGCGGTCGAGCGAGCCCAACGAAAAATTGCCGGCCTGTCCCTGCCCGTCCGCAGCCGACGACGGGATGCCATCGACGATCAATTTGATGCCGCGGATACCAAACGTCGAACGCGCGCCAAATCCACGGCTCTGGATCTGCAGGTCCTGCGCGTAGTTCTGCCGGTCCAGCACGGTGATGCCGGGCACGCGCGCCAGCGATTCGGCCATGCTCACCTGCCGTTGCCCATCGCGCAACGTGTCGCCGTTGATTACGGACACGGCGCCGGGGAATTCCGAGAGTGGCCGTGCGCGGCCGACGACATGGACTGTATCCAGCGTCTTTGCATCCGTGACACCACCATTCGGCGGAACGCTTTGCGCCAGCGCGGCAAATGGCACTAGCGCCGTGAGGGACAACACCACCGCGTACGGGCGCGTCACGCAACGGGAAGTGATGGGCGCGTTGCAGGTCATAGCAAAAGGATAATGGGATTCCCGATACAAGATTCGTAGGATGGGTCGAGCGCAGCGACACCCATCGCACGTAACCCCAACGCTGCCAAGGATGGCCAACCACAGACGCGCCTACATCCCGGCACCACGGACGTCACTGCTGATCGGAGGCATCGGGCTTCGGTGGGCGTTGATGGGTGTCGCTGCGCTCGACCCATCCTACGGGTTGCTCGGAGTACTCATCGCGCCAACTCCGCAGCGGCAATCTCCGCGACCGCCAGCGCGTGCGTGGCATCGCCGCCATCGCCGAGCGTCCATGCAGCGGACAATCCTGCGTAGGCCAGCACCCATTGCAGCAATCAGGTGCGATCGAGTTGCGCGGCTTCCGCGACGATGCTTGCCTGGCGTGCCAGACGCCCAGGTTCCGTGGCGATGGCATGACCGGGATTGCAGAAGAGATTGGCGAAGTCGAAGCCACGTTCGCCCTACAGGCCTTTCGGATCGATGGCGATCCAGCCACAGCTGGCTGCATCATCGCGTCCGCTGCGGGCCATCTCGATCAGTGATTGCGAACCCATCGCGCGCTCGAGCAACAACGTATCGCCGTCGTGTTCGAGTACGCGCGCCGCGCCTTCGCCGTCCAACCAGCGCATCAGCGACGCAGACTCTGTAGGAGCATCCCGTGGGCGCGATGTGGCTTTTACCGGGAAAGCCCCATCGCGCCCATGGGGCGCTGCTACGACCGAAGGAAGTCCCGTGGAATAAAGCCACGTGTCGTATGACGCTTACAATCAATGTCCGTTTTCCCGGAGCCACCCATGTCCCTCGCCATCTCGACAGTCCCTGTCCCCGTCAACGAGCCGGTGAAGGGCTACGCGCCGGACTCGCCGGAGCGCGCAAGCCTCAAGGCCAAACTCGCGGAGATGTCGGCGCAAACCATCGAGATGCCGCTGGTCATCGATGGCAAGGACGTGCGCACCAGCAAGCTTGGCCACGCGGTGATGCCGCATCGGCATGCGCATGTGCTGGGCGAGTTCCACCAGGGGGGCGAGATGGAAGTGCAGATGGCGATCCGCGCCGCGCTGCGCGCGCAGAAGGACTGGGCGAACCTGCCGTGGGAGGCGCGCGCGTCGGTGTTCCTGAAAGCCGCCGACCTGTTGCAGGGTCCGTATCGCGATGTCATCAACGCGGCGACGATGCTTGGCCAGAGCAAGACCTGCCACCAGGCCGAGATCGACAGCGCCTGTGAGCTGATCGACTTCTTCCGTTTCAACGTGGCGTTCTACGAACAGCTGTTGCGCGAACAGCCGCAGAGTTCCCCCGGCATGTGGAACCGGCTGGAGCATCGTCCGCTGGAAGGTTTCGTGTTCGCGGTGTCGCCGTTCAACTTCACCTCCATCGCCGGCAACCTGCCGGCCGCGCCGGCGTTGTGCGGCAACACGGTGATCTGGAAACCTGCCAGCACGTCTGTCTACAGCGCGCATTTCCTGATGAAGTTGTTCAAGGAAGCCGGCCTGCCCGACGGCGTGATCAATCTTGTCTCCGGCAGCGGCGCGGCGATCGGCGATCCGGTGCTGAAGAACAAGCACCTCGCCGGCATCCATTTCACCGGTTCGACCAAAGTGTTCCATCAGATGTGGCGCGCGGTCGGCGACAACATCGACCAGTACGCGAGCTACCCGCGCCTGGTCGGCGAAACCGGCGGCAAGGATTTCATCGTTGCGCACGCCAGCGCCGATCCGGTCGCGCTGGCCACCGCGATCACCCGCGGCGCGTTCGAATACCAAGGCCAGAAATGTTCCGCCGCGAGCCGCGTGTATGTGCCCAGCAACCTGTGGCAGCAGGTCAGGGATCTGCTGGTCGCGCAGGTCGAGAGCATCAAGATGGGCGACGTGTCCGACTTCTCGAACTTCATGGGCGCGGTGATCGACGCGTCGAGTTTCAGGACGCAGAAGGCCGCGATCGACGAGGCGAAAACTGCGAGCGATGCGGAGATCCTGGTCGGCGGCGAGTACGACGATTCGGAAGGGTATTTCGTGCGCCCGACCGTCATCGTCACCACCAACCCGGCCTACCGCACGCTCAGCGATGAACTGTTCGGCCCGGTGCTGACGCTGCACGTGTATGACGAAGCGAAATGGATCGAGACGCTGGACATCGTCGATCGCACCAGTCCATATGCGCTGACCGGCGCGATCTTCGCGCAGGATCGCTACGCCATCCAGCAAGGCCTCGACCACCTGCGCAACGCCGCCGGCAATTTCTACATCAACGACAAACCCACCGGCGCCGTGGTCGGCCA
>JBBJNO010000081.1:0-9523 GCA_037720875.1 Luteimonas sp.
GGCGGTGGCCGGATGGCTGGAAAAGATCGCGGAAGGACGGTCATAGCGACGCGTGTCTTCCTCGCGCTTCATGCGTGCCCACAGGTCGGCGCCGGCTTGCGGATCGTAGCCGTGGCGGACGAGGGCATCAAAGCCGATGCGATCGGCCTCGCGCTCCTGGTCGCGCGTGAACTTGAAGATGGCGGCATAGCCGGCAAGCGAGCCGAGCATCGCGACATTCGGCGCGCCGGCGCCATAAGCGACCATCTGGAACACGCTGAGCAGCGCGGTGGTGTCCTTGATCCGGCGCCACTGCTTGAGCGAGTGCTGCGCCCTGAAGTGGCCCATTTCGTGTCCGAGGACGAACGCGATCTCGGCCTCGTCGCGCGCCCGCAGCAGCGCACCTGTCCACACCAGCATCATTCCGTTCGGCGCCATGCTGGCGTTGAATTGCGGCACATCCATGATGTAGACGCGCAGGTCGCGGCAATAGTCGCCGGCGGATTTGCACACCGTCCTGCGGACGTAGTCGTTGAGGGCCGGATCGCGCACGCGCAAGGGCGAGCGTTGCAGTTCGCGCTCGGCGCGCTCCATCGCGTACCAGAGTTCGTCTTCGTCGGTGCCCGCGACCGGCGTGCTGCCCGGTGCGTTCTCGCGGATCGGTGCTTGTGACGCGCAGGACGCCAACACAAATGCCAACGCAGCGATCGCGATGCGCCAATGAATGCGCCGATCGGTTTTCTGCCGATGCCTCATCGCCGGATGCCCTTCAACAAGTCGCCGGCGGTTTCATGCGCGCCGCGTGCATCGCGCAGGTCACCGGTCTGGTCGAGCAACAGGTTATGCCAGACCACCTGGCCGGTGCGCAAATCGACCAGTGAGGCCAGACCAATTTGCGTGCCGCCGCCAACGTCGCCACCCAGCAACAAGAATCCGATGATCCGCATCGCCGCGCGCCCGCCGCTGGTGTAGCTGTCACGGACGTAGGTAAACAACGCGTAGTCGGCACCGGTGGCCTGGCGCAATTCGGTCACGCCAGGGCCGAGTGTCCAGTCGAACTTGCCCTTCTTGTTGCGCAGGCGATTCCCGGGGCCGCCGCTGTATTGCAGGATGCTGATTGACACGGCTTGATTGAGCAGCAATAACTGGCGCAGGCGATTCTCGGGACCGGCATCCGCGGGCAGCATGAAATCCGGTTGCATGGCGATGCCTTGCACTTGCAGTACGTCGCGCGCGGCCTGCGGATACAGCCGGCGCGCCGCCTCGGTCCATGCCTTGCGTGGCTCCTGCATGCCGCCGACGCCAATTTCGTAAAGTTCGATATCCGGCTCCACCAGCACCACGTTGCCGGCGATGCGCAAGGGTTGGCCGGACGTGTCTTTTGCTGTGCGGACCTGGGTCGAAACGCAGCCGCTCAATACGATCAGGCAGGCGAGCAGGAGCAGGCCGTGCAGCCAGCTCCCGGCATGTTTTCTGGAGTGAAATGGGTCAGGCGAAAATGGCTGCTGTGTTAACATTTGCGTCTCCTGGCTTGCATCGCAAGCCCCATTCCAAGCACTTCACCCTCGAGGTTCCGCGATGCCCCAGCTCGCCCGGCGCATCGGTCGCGCCAAGCCCAGCGCGATCATGCAGGTTGCCGAAAAAGCCAAACGCCTCAAGGCCGAAGGCCGCGACATCATCAGCTTTTCGATCGGCGTACCCAATTTTCTGCCCGCCGAGCACGTGTATGCGGCGGCGCGTGAAGCGCTCGCGAAGGACAGCGGCCAGTACGGCAGCAATCGCGGTTCCGATGCGTTACTGGATGCTTTCATCGAGCATCTAGGCCAAGTCGGCCTGACTGGTTACACCCGCGCCAATCTCGCAACCGGCATCGGCGCGAAACATGTGATCTACAACCTGGCAGAGGCACTATTGGACGAAGGCGACACGATCGTCTTCCCGACGCCGTACTGGACCAGCTATCTCGACATCGCCGAGATCGTCGACGCGAAGATCGACCTGCTGCCCTGTCCCGCGTCGCACGACTACAAGCTGATGCCGCAACAACTCGACGCCGCGCTGGCGAAGAAACCGCGACTGTTCCTGTTCAACAATCCGTCCAATCCGACCGGCATGGTCTATGGCAGGGACGAGATTTCCGCGCTGGCCGATGTGTTGGTGAAATATCCGGACACGTGGGTGATCACCGACGACATCTACAACCGCATGGTGTTCGACGGCGTCGGCTATCACAACTTCGTGCACGCGCGTCCGGAATTGCGCGACCGCGTGATCTTCATCGATTCGCTGTCGAAGACCTATGGCATGCCGGGGTGGCGCGTCGGTTTCATGGCTGGGCCGGAAAGCGTGGCCAATGCCGTGACCACGATGAACTCGAACCACATCACCAATCTTCCGGAAGTGGTCACGGCCGCCGCCGTCGCGGCCTTGTCCGGCCCGCAGGATGTGCCGCAACAGAAGAACATCGAGTTCCAGGGCAAGCGCGACCAGGTCATGGCGGCGCTGTCGACGATTCCCGGTGTGGTGTGTCCGCGGCCGCAGGGTGCGTTCTATGCGTTTCCGGATGTCAGCGTTGCGTTCGGCAAGTCGCTCAACGGCAACGTCATCAGCAACGATGTTGATTTCTGCGATGCATTGCTCGAAGTAAAAGGCGTGGCCTGCGTGCCGGGCTCTGCATTCGGCGAGCCGCGCGCGATCCGGATCAGTTACACCTGCCCGACGCCGCAACTGGCGCCTGGATTGCGGCGCATCGTCGAGTTTTTTGCCGAGTTGCAATGATGCAGGGGAAAGAGTTTCCCATCGAGAGTGATCCCTTGCTTCGTCATTCACGCAAAGGCGGGAATCCAACGCCCTAGCTGTTGCGGCGGCACAAGAGTCAAGTCACTGGATTCCCGCCTTCGCGGGAATGACGAGCAAAAAATCACAGCCTTTTCCGATTTCCGATTTCCGATTTCCGATTTCCGATTCCAGATTCCAGATTCCAGATTCCAGATTCCCAATTCCCGATTCCCGATTCCCGATTCCCGATTCCCGATTCCCGGAGTTAACCAATGAAACAACCCGTCCGTGTTGCCGTCACCGGCGCTGCCGGCCAGATCGGTTACGCCCTGCTGTTCCGGATCGCATCTGGCGAGATGCTCGGCAAAGACCAGTCCGTGATCCTGCAGATGCTGGAGTTGCCGCTGGAGAAGGCGCAAGCCGCGCTCAAGGGCGTGATGATGGAGCTCGAGGACTGCGCCTTCCCGTTGCTCGCGGGCATGATCGGCACCGACGATCCCAAGGTCGCCTTCAAGGACGCCGATGTCGCCCTGCTGGTCGGCGCGCGTCCGCGTGGCCCGGGCATGGAGCGCAAGGACCTGTTGCTGGAAAACGCCAAGATCTTCACCGGACAAGGCAAGGCGCTGAATGAAGTGGCCTCGCGTGACGTCAAGGTGCTGGTGGTCGGCAATCCGGCCAACACCAACGCCTACATCGCGATGAAGTCGGCGCCGGATCTACCCGCGAAGAATTTCACCGCGATGCTGCGCCTCGATCACAACCGTGCGCTGTCGCAACTTGCCGCCAGGACCGGCAAGGCTGTGGGTGAGATCGAGAAGCTGATCGTGTGGGGTAACCACAGCCCGACCATGTATCCCGACTACCGCTTTGCCACCATTGGCGGCGCGTCGGTCAACGAGATGATCAACGACCAGGCCTGGAATGCCGACATGTTCATTCCGACCGTCGGCAAGCGCGGCGCTGCGATCATCGAAGCGCGCGGCTTGTCCTCGGCCGCATCGGCGGCGAATGCCGCGATCGATCACGTCCGCGACTGGATGCTCGGCAGCAACGGCAAGTGGGTGACGATGGGCGTGCCGTCGGATGGCAGCTACGGGATTCCGAAGGACGTCATGTATGGCGTGCCGGTGATCACCGAGAACGGCGAGTACACACGCGTCGAAGGATTGCCCATCGATGACTTCAGCCGCGAGCGCATGGACAAGACGCTGGCCGAGCTGGAAGAGGAGCGCGCCGGCGTGGCGCATCTGCTGTAACCGATACGAGGCGGCCGTGGCCGTCGGTAGGGCGGGTCTTGACCCGCCGCTTTTCAAAGATTCGCAAAGGCGGGTCAAGACCCGCCGTTCTTGAAGATTCGCAAAGGCGGGTCAAGACCCGCCCTACGAGGTACGCATGTCGCAGGCTTCCGCAGGTACACGTTTCCGCGCCGCACTTTCAGAGGAGTCCCCACTGCAGGTCATGGGCGCGATCACCGCTTACGCCGGCTTGATGGCGAAACGGGTCGGTTACAAGGCGCTGTACTTGTCTGGGGGTGGCGTTGCCGCGAATTCGCTGGGTATGCCCGACCTTGGCATCAGCACGATGGAAGATGTGTTGACCGACGCGCGCCGCATCGTGGACGCCACCGGGATGCCGCTGCTGGTCGATATCGATACCGGTTGGGGCGGCGCGTTCAACATCGCGCGCACGGTGCGTTCCTTCATCAACGTCGGTGTCGCCGCGGTGCACATGGAAGACCAGGTCGGCCAGAAGCGTTGCGGCCATCGCCCCGGCAAGGATGTGGTGTCGACCAGCGAGATGGTCGATCGGATCAAGGCGGCCGTGGATGCGCGCACCGATGCCGGTTTCGTGATCATGGCGCGCACGGATGCGGCGGCGGTGGAGGGCATCGATGCCGCGATCGATCGCGCCTGCGCCTACGTCGAAGCCGGCGCGGACATGATCTTTCCAGAAGCGATGCAGACGCTGGACGACTATCGGCGCTTCAAGCACGCCGTGAACGTGCCGATCCTTGCCAACCTCACCGAGTTCGGCTCCACGCCGTTCTTCACAACGGACGAGTTACGCGATGCCGGCGTCGATATCGCGCTGTATTGCTGCGGCGCCTATCGCGCCATGAACAAGGCGGCGCTGCATTTCTACGAGACGGTGCGCCGCGACGGTACCCAGAAGCACATCGTCGACACGCTGCAGACGCGCGCCGAGCTATACGACTTCCTCGGCTACCACGCCTACGAAGACAAGCTCGACACGCTGTTTGCGCAGACCAAGCAAGAGGAATGATCCATGAGCGACGACATCTCGACTTTGCCAAAACCCAAGAAATCCGTCGCCCTGTCCGGCACCGCCGCCGGGAATACCGCGTTGTGCACGGTCGGCCGCAGCGGCAACGACCTGCATTACCGCGGTTACGACATCCACGACCTGGCGACCAGATCCACGTTCGAGGAAGTCGCGCATCTGCTGGTGCATGGCGCATTGCCGACCCAGTCCCAGCTCAATGCCTACAAGCAAAAGCTCAAGCGCCTGCGCGGCCTGCCGGCCATCGTGCAGGAAGCGCTGGAGTTGATCCCAGCCAACGCGCATCCGATGGATGTGATGCGCACGGGGTGTTCGGTGCTGGGTACGGTGTTACCTGAGCGCGACAGTCATCCGGCATTGGAAGCGCGCGACATCGCCGATCGCTTGATGGCGAGCTTTGGCTCGATGTTGCTGTACTGGTGGCATTTCACCCGCAACGGCCGCCGGATCGACGTCGAAACCGACGACGACAACATCGCCGCGCACTTCCTGCACCTGCTGCACGGCGAACCGCCAAGCGCGCTGCACGCCGAGGCACTGGACAAGTCGCTGATCCTCTATGCCGAGCATGAATTCAACGCATCCACATTTGCCGGGCGCGTGATCGCCGGCACCGGTTCGGACATGCACAGCTGCATCACCGGCGCGATCGGTGCGTTGCGCGGACCCAAGCACGGCGGCGCCAACGAAGTGGCGATGGACATCATCTCGCGCTACGCGACGGCGGACGAGGCCGAGGCGGACATCCGCGCGCGCATTGAACGCAAGGAGATCGTCATCGGCTTCGGCCACCCGGTCTACACCATCGGCGATCCGCGCAATCCGATCATCAAGGAACTGTCGCGCAAACTCACCAGCGACGGCGGCAACCGGACCCTGTTCGATGTCAGTGAACGCATCGAGACGCTGATGATGGAGTCCAAGAAGATGTTCCCGAACCTCGATTGGTACAGCGCATCGAGCTATCACATGATGGGTATTCCCACACCGATGTTCACGCCGTTGTTCGTGATCGCCCGCACCAGCGGCTGGAGCGCGCATGTCATCGAGCAGCGCGAGGACGGCAAGATCATCCGGCCGAGTGCGAATTACACGGGGCCTGAGGATCGGGAATACGTAGTAATCGACAAGCGCTGACCGGGCCCAACGCCCGGTGTATCACTCCGCAACCCCACGACATCCGGCGTTGGGGCGCTGGCGTTGCGTGTTTCTGAAATGGGATCCGGGATCCTTGGCCTTCATATGCCTGTGCAACTGCCCGTCACTGGCAAGTGATGCTGGCATCCGCGCGCCTGCTGTCTGGCTACCTTGTCCCTCTAAGGCCGCCTTGCCGTTCAAGAGCATAGGTTTTCGTGCCAATAGCTGCGGCGAGGCTCTGAGACTCAAGTCGTGGCGACTGGACACAATCCTTGCCTGTCGGCCCGCTAAACCGATCGGTCCTCGACCGCTGAAAACGCGTCTGATTCAGCACGCCTTTACCCGGCAAGTCTCATCGTCCATGCGCGCCCTGTCGGCGTTGGAGTCAACATGAAACGCCTTACTGCTTCGATCCTTGCGCTTGGCCTGGCCACAACCGTCGGTGCCGCATCGGCGCAATCCAACGGTTATTACTCGCAGTCCGGCCAGCCGACACCCGATCGCTACGGTCAGAATACCTACAACCCGGGCAGCGCCCAGAACAACGGCTCGTACTACGAGTACGCGCGCGTCATTCGCGTCGATCGAGTAGCCGGTTCGGGTTACGCCAGTTCGCCGGCGTCGAACGGTTCTTATTCCAATGGGTCCCAGCGCTGCTATCCGCAGAACCAGAACAATGGCTACGTGACTAATGACGGCTATAGCCGTAATGGTTACAGCCGTAATGGTTCCAGCCGTGATGGTTACAGCGGCGATGGCTACAACCGCGACGGTTACTCCAGCAACGATGGCTACCGCGACGACGGCTACAACGACTCTGACCGCAACAACGGTGGTTCGCAGACGGCGCGCACCGTCGCCACCGTGGTCGGCGGCATCGCCGGCGCCGTACTCGGCAGCAAGGTTGGAGGCGGGAGTGGCTCGTACGCTGCCTCGGCGATCGGCTCCATGGTCGGCGGCATGGCGGGGCGGTCGGTCTACGACAACACTCAGCGGCAGCGCACGCGACAGGGCATCGTCACGGTCTGCGATCCGGTTCCGGCTAATGGCGCTTACTACCCGTCGAACAATACCTACAACGCGGGTAATGGCGCCAATGCCTACGATGTGACGTACGAATATGGGGGCCGTCGTTACACCACGCGCACCAATTATCATCCGGGCGAGCGGATCCGTGTGCGGGTCGATGTGCGTCCCGAGTAAGGCGCGGCATCTGCTTTGGCTAGTCACAGAATGGACCGGCAACGGTCCTTTCTGCTGCTGGCGACCGAAAGCATCAAGCGGCGCGCGTGGCATAGTGCTACAGCCCAATCGGTCACTGCGCGCGGCATATGCGGGCCGGGATGAAACGGAAGTGGGACGGCTTGCACAGGGGTTACGCGCGGATTTCGTGATCCTCGGCACCGATCCGATGGC
Organism: Luteimonas sp.; assembly: GCA_037720875.1. Classification (GTDB taxonomy): domain Bacteria; phylum Pseudomonadota; class Gammaproteobacteria; order Xanthomonadales; family Xanthomonadaceae; genus JALYOU01. The sequence goes on from JBBJNO010000081.1 coordinate 7,612, forward strand.
CGTGGTGGCGATGGCGTCCGGTGAAGCCCATCGCGCCCAGTGCGCTCCTGCAAGATCCCTCACCAATCGATGTGGCCGCGGACCACCGTCACTGTGCGGCCGCCCGACCACACTTCGCCATCGTCATCGACCTGTAATTCGATGACGGCGTCGTGGCCGACTTCGCGGCCCTGGCTGATGCGGTAAAACCCCATCCGGTTCGATAGTCCGCCAGGCCCGCCAGGCAGTGCGTCCTGCGATGCCAGCCACGCCGCCAGCGTGGCATTGGCCGCACCGGACGCCGCGTCCTCGAACTGCGCTGGCGCGCCGACCCAGGCGCGTACGGCCAGGTAATACACCGGATCGTCGCTGCGCGCGAACACGCACAAACCCATGCTGTCGGTCGTCTGCGCGAGCCTGGCGATGGCGTCCCAGCGGGGTGTCGCGGCACGCAACGCGGCCTCGTCGGCGATCTCGGCAAGCCACCAGCGGCGCCCGCCTTCCATCAATGCCGGCGGCAACGCGCCGAGCGGCAATCCGTGCAGCACGTTGCCCAGGCGGGGATCGTCGGCCGAGGCGATATCCATGACGCGCGACGGCGGCGTGCGCACGGCGATGGTGCGTTTGGCGCCTTCGCCGCGCACGCGCAGTGGCAACTTGCCGGCGATGCCATCCTGCACCAGCAGGCCCTCGCTCGGTTTGGTGACGCCTGCTTCGAGCACGGCGTGCGCGGTGCCGACGCTGGGGTGCCCGGCAAACGGTACTTCGCGGCGCGGGCTGAAGATGCGGATGCGGTAGCTGGCATCGTCCGATGCCGCCGGAAAGACGAAAGTCGTTTCGGGAAGCCTGGTCCAGCGCGCGATGGCCTGCATCCCCGTGTCATCCAGTCCGTCGCAATCGAGGACCACGGCAAGCGGATTGCCGGCGCCGGGCCGATCGGCGAAGACATCGACCTGCAGGTAGCGGCGTTGCGGCATGGTGCTCGGTCCGGCATCGGGTCGCGCAGCGTAACGCTTTTTGCAGATCGTCCTATGCGTGAGCGGCTTTACAGGAGCGGCTTTAGCAGGAGCGGCTTTTGCAGGAGCGGCTTTTGGTAGGAGCGGCTTTAGCCGCGAGCTCTTGACCAAGGCTACAACGCGCGACTAAAGCCGCTCCTGCGAAAAGCCATGACACCTTCGCATAGAATTGCGCGTTCACGCCCGGCGTCCGGGCGAGCAAGCGTGTCCATGACCCCCGTCATTCCCGCCACTGACCGCTGGATCGTGCTGAAGTTCGGCGGCACCTCGGTGTCGCAGCGCGCGCGCTGGGACACGATCGGCATGCTTGCAAGGCAGCGCGCCGAAGACAACGGCGCGCGCGCGCTGGTCGTGGTGTCGGCGTTGACCGGCATCACAAACGCGTTGCAGGCGATCGCCGACGGGGCAGGCGACATCGCGCCGCGCATCGATGCGCTGGTCCACCATCACCACGCGTTTGCGCGCGATCTCGGCCTCGATGCCGATGCGATTCTGTTCGAGCGCATCGCTGCCCTGCAGGCACTGCAATCCGACGCACGCGGAGCATCGCGCTCGCTGGAATGGCAGGCGGACGTGCTGGCGCAGGGTGAACTGCTGTCGTCGACGCTGGGTGCCGCGTACCTGCGCTCGCAAGGCCTGGATGTCGGCTGGTGCGATGCGCGCGACTGGCTGGATGCGATCGCGCTGCCCAACCAGAATGACTGGTCGACGCGGCTGTCCGTGTCGTGCAGGCGCGATGCCGACAACGGTTGGCGCGACCGCTTCGCACAACAGCCGTCGCGAGTATTGGTCACGCAAGGGTTCATCGCGCGGCATGCCGATGGCGGTACGGCGATCCTCGGCCGTGGCGGCTCCGATACGTCCGCCGCCTACTTCGGCGCCTTGCTGGGCGCGCAACGTGTCGAGATCTGGACCGA
>JBBJNO010000082.1:0-9509 GCA_037720875.1 Luteimonas sp.
GCAACGCCCCATCGCGCCCAGGTGCGCTCCTACAAAAAACATCGATCCCTTTGAGGAGAACGTAATGTCAGACGACACCATCTTCCACAAGATCATCCGCCGCGAAATCCCGGCCGACATCGTGTTCGAGGACGACCACCTGATCGCATTCCGCGACATCGCGCCGCAGGCGCCGGTGCATGTGTTGTTCGTGCCGAAGACACCGATCGCGACGCTCAACGATGTGCAGGCCGGCCAAGCCGAGATTGTCGGGAAACTCGCGATCGCGGCTGCGGCGTACGCCAAGCAACATGGTTTTGCCGAAGACGGCTATCGCATCGTCATGAACTGCAATGCGCATGGTGGGCAGACGGTATTCCAGATCCACCTGCACCTACTGGCGGGTGCGCCACTCGGGCGCTTCGGAACCGGCGCCTGACCGTGGCCGGGTTGGCTTCATCAACCCGGGAATCGACCGGCGATTGACGGTGGAAAGCGCTGGGTGGCTTCACCCAGCCAGCCTGCGGGCTACGGCCAATCAATACTTCCCATCACTCCATTCCCACCCCGCCCACGGCCACGGCCGGCGCGGATAGGGATAGCGTGGATCAAGCCCCGGCGCTTGCGGCCAGAGATAGACGACATCGGCGGCGACGCGCGGGAAGCGCGAATCGGTCAGGCCAATCTTGCGATTCTCGTAACCTTCGATGCGGCCGACAAACGTCAGCTCGCGATTCTTCAGGTAGATCGCAGGATCATAAAAACCGCTGCGACAGGCGATGAAAAACCCGCTGCCGTCCTCGGTCATGTTGCGCGGACGACCACCGATCGACAGCTCGCTGCCGATCATGTCGAAGCAGGTGTAGCTGCCCATCGGCCGTGTTTCGACGATGCGCCCGCCCCAGCGCACGGGCACGCCGGCGCGATCGATCTCGACCGCCTGCACGGGCGTAATCTGGTGGACGTCGGCCTTCAGCGGCTTGGGGACCGTGTAGCAGGCCGACAACAGGCTGGCGAGGGCGAGGGCGACAACGTGGTGCAGTTTCATCGCGGGTCTTTCCTGGAAAGTTCGCATGGGGTCATTCGCATGGGGTCAATCGCATGGCGTCATGGGCGATGCGCGCGCATCGCGCGGATCAATTCGGCGTGGCTGCCGCGCCCGTCACTGGCCGAAGCGTAACGCGATTCCACGAAGCGTTGGGTGAGCGGTCGCAGGGTCTGCGCTGCCTGCGGCCTGGCCGCGGCGACCCGCTGCGCCCAGTCGAGGGCGGGTTCGTGCGGTTCGCGCGCCAGACCCAGCCGCCTGTAACGCGCGCCTAAGCGATGCCAGGCGCGCAGCAGCGGATCGCGTTCACGTTCGCCGCGTGCGATCAGCCATGCCATCCAGCCCAGCGCCAGTGTCGCGGTGAACGCGAACAGGATTCCCAATCGGCCCGTGTCCAGCGTCTCGATGCCAAAGTTGCGCAGCATCCGCTGTTGCCGCGTCGCATCGAACCCAAGCACCAGGTCATTCCAGCCGCGACGCATCCAGTCGCCCATGTTCCACATCGGAGTGAGGCCGGAAAATGCACCGAATGCGCCCGGTGCGCGATCGGCGAGCGTGTCGTAGATACGCTCCGGCGCGACTGCGGCGGTCGGATCGACACGCACCCAGCCGCGACCTTGCAACCACACCTCGGCCCACGCATGCGCATCGGAGTTGCGCACCACCCAGTAGTCGCCCAGCGGGTTGCGATAGCCGCCGACATAACCGGTCACCACGCGCGCCGGGATGCCGGCCGCCCGCATCAACACCACGAAGGCCGAGCTGAAGTGCTCGCAGTAGCCCGCCTTCTGGTCGAACAGGAACTCATCAACCGCATGCCGCCCGGGCAGCGACGTCTCCAGCGTATAGCCGAATTCGGCGCGGATCACGCGCAATGCGCGCTCGACGAGGACGCGGTCGTTGTTGCCCGCCTCACGCCGCCATTGTCGCGCCAATGCCTGCGTGCGCGGGTTGTAACCGGCGGGCAGGTGGGTCGCGATCTGCCGCAATGCAGGTCGCAGTTGCGGGTCAAACACGACCGGTGGCGACGAACGCATCCGCCAGCGCGTCATCGCGCTCAGCGGACGCGGCGCGTACAGGCCGTAATCGAATGAAAGCTGTGTGCCCGCCGGTGCATCGACCAACACATCGAGCGCGACGAGTTGACGGCGATCCGTGGCCTCGAGTTCGATTTCGTAATCCCAGGCCACGTTGCCGACACGCACCTCCATCCGCGGCAGGCCGCGCAGCCAATACGGTTGCGTCCACGCGCGTCCGTCGAAATTCCACAGCACCGGCCCGCGCCAGTACATCTGCGAAGTCGGCGGCGTGCGGCCGAAAAAACGTGCGCGCAGGGCAGGAGTGTCGTCGGTCATCAGGTCGAGCCATTCGCCTGGCGACATCCTGTCCGACAAACCGGGCCGCGCCATCGCGCGCTCGGGAACGCCCCACATCGGCGAGCCCAGCCGCGGAAACAGCCAGAACGCCGCCAGCGCCAGCGGCAAGCCGATGCCGATCAGCTTCCACACCGAGACGATGCCGGGCAACGGCGTCATCACCTGCAGCGCCAATCCCGATTCGAGATCGGCCAAGCGTTGCAGCGCGAGCAACGCGAGTGTCGTACCGGCCAGGCCCAACAACAAAGTGAGTGGTCCCTGGTCCAGCAGGAAGGCGGCGAACGGCGCGAACAACGCGAAGCCGATCAGGCTGCGCGCGTCGCGCAATTGATAGGTTTCCGACGGCTTGATCGCCAGCATCGCCGCCAGCAATGCGCAGCCGGTATCTCGCCCAAAGCGATAACCCGACATCGACAGCACCACGCCAACCACCGCAAGCGCCAGCGCGAAACGCACCAGCGCCGGAAGCGGCCGACGCCACGACAACAATGCAACGACCAACGCCGTCGCTGCGATTCCGAATGACAATCGCGGTGGCAGCACCAACAGCAACGGCAACAGGCATGCGGCGCCCGCCAGCAGCGTCCAGCGGCGGCTGGCGGCGTCAAGCAACATCGGCGTGGGGCAACAAGGCAAGCACGCGCAGGCAGGCGTGGCGATGGATCACGCCTTGTGCCGGGCCGAGTGCGGGTTGCCCCGGAATACGCAGCTCGTAGCGACGGTTTTCGCGCTCGGCCTGGTCGACCCAGTGCGCGAGACGGCGGATGCGCAGTTCATGCGGCAGTGGCGACAGCGCGCGCCAGTCGAGGATCACGTCGGCGCCGGTGGCTTGCTCGTACTCGCGCGTGAGCAAGGTATCGCGCCGCGCGGAGGGCTTCCACGCGATGGCGCGTTTCGCATCGCCGCGGCGATAGTTGCGGAGCTGATGGACGTCGTCGCCCGCGGGATCCAGGCGCGTGCGTTTGGCGTCGCTGGCATTGACTGGCAGCGGTGGGCCGGCGATTTCCGGTGCCGGATAGACCAACAACGGCTGCGAGGGCCACACCCACGCCCACGCGCGCGCCAGACCCAGTGGACGTGTCGTGGAGATCCGGATCCGTTCCAGTTCCAGCCAGCCGCGCGTGGCGGTCGGAATGGCCATCACCACCGCGCCGGCCATGCCGTCCAGCGACAACGTCGCCAGCGACTCGCCATGGCGCACGCGCAGGCCATGACGGATGCGGCCGTCGCTTGCGTTCGTAGTCAACAGCGCATGCAGCGGTTCACCCGCAGCCAGCGGTTCGGCGGACAGCGTGCCAATGGTCAGGCCGGAGAGTTGCAGGTGCGCGAACAACAAACTGGCGAAGGCGGCGCCTCCCAGCATCAATGCCAGCAGCAACGCCGGGTTGTTGTTGTAGTTCAACGCGCCCAGCCCCATCGCAAATATAAGCAGTGCAAAAAACAAGCCGAAGCGCGTCGGCAGCACATACACGCGATTGCGCAGCAAGGTGACGGGCAGGGTTTCGGGGCCGCGCGGACGCGCCCATGCCTGCATGCGCGCCCACCAGTGCTGGCGCCAGCCCTCGCTCATGCAATCAATCGACGGGAACGGCGAGCAGGATCGACTTTGCCAGCGCGGTGCCGGTTCCGCTGTCGGCATCGGCCACCAGGCGATGCGCCGCGACGGCCGAAAATAGCGCCTGCACGTCTTCAGGCACCACATGATTGCGGCCGAGCAACAATGCATACGCCCGCGCTGCGCGCAGCAAGGCCAGGCCCGCGCGCGGCGACAGCCCGACGCGCACGCCAGGGTGCTGGCGGCTGCGATGCATCAGTGCCTGCACATAGGTCACCAGTGCGTCGCTGGCATGGACCGCATTCACGGCTTGGCGCATGGCCAGCACGTCGCCCGCGGACAACACCGGCATGGTCTGCGCGATCAGGTCGCGGCGATCAACGCCGGTCAGCAGCGCACGCTCGGCATCTGCGTTGGGATAACCCAGGGCCAATCGCAGCAGGAAGCGATCCAGTTGCGAATCGGGCAGCGGGTACGTGCCGGCAAGATCGACCGGATTCTGGGTGGCGATGACGAAAAATGGCTCCGGCAACGCGTGCGTGCTGCCATCGACGGTCACTTGATGCTCCGCCATCGCTTCGAGCAATGCGCTCTGGGTGCGCGGCGGCGCGCGATTGATCTCGTCGGCCAGCACGATGTTGGCGAACACCGGGCCCGGATGGAATTCAAAACGCCGCGCCTGCGGGTCATAGACCGACACGCCGATGATGTCGGCCGGCAACAGGTCGGAGGTGAACTGCACGCGCTGGAAACCCAGGCCAAGGGTCGCGGCGAGCGCATGCGCCAGCGTGGTCTTGCCCAGGCCGGGCAAGTCCTCGATCAGCAAGTGTCCATCGGATAGCAACGCGACGAAGGCCAGCCTGACTTCCTGCGACTTGCCGAGCACCAGGCCATTGACCTGCGCCTGTGCGCGCACGACGGCATCACGCAGGCCGTCGGTTAGCATGTTCGAGGTTTGCGGCAATGCCGACATGGCGCGTCTCACAAGGACTGGAAATGAGTGTAGCGGGGTCAAATGCCATTGCGCGATGAAATCAGTGCGAAGCGGGCCTTCCTGGTACTGCTGGCGGCCATCACCGCGATCAAGTGCATCATCGCCGCGCGGCTACCGCTGTTTGTCGACGAGGCCTTCTATTGGCAGGAAGGCCAGCATCTGGCGCCGGCTTATTCCGATTTACCCGGGCTGACCGCGTGGCTGACACGGTTGGGTGTCGAAATTGGCGGCCAGCATGCGTTGGCGTTGCGTGCACCCTTCCTGTTGATCGCCGTCTTGATCCCCTGCCTGATCGTCAAGATCGCATCGCGCGAGTTCGGTGCAGTGCGTGGCTGGCAAGCAGGCACGCTTGCATTGCTGTTGCCGCTGGCGGGAACCCTGGGCTTGCTGGCATTGCCGGATGTGCCGATGGCGTTGGCCACGGTGCTGTGCATGGATGCCGGTGCGCGCCTGTTGCGACAGGTGGATGCCAGCTCGGCCGTGGAACTTGCGCTCGGCCTGGCACTCGGCGCGCTCAGCCACTACCGGTTTGCTGCCGTGATCGGCGTGGGGCTGGTGGCATTGCTGTTGCTTGCGCAAGGGCGGCGCGTATTGCGTGACCCGCGGGCCTGGATCGCGATTGTCATCGGCGCGGTCGCATGGACGCCGCTGCTGTTCTGGAACCTCGAGAACGCAGATGCCGGTTTGCGCTTCCAGTTGATCGATCGCCATCCGTGGGCGCTGCATTGGGATGGCGCATGGTTTGTATTGATCCAGACCTTGCTGGTGACGCCGTTGCTGCTGATCGCGATGATCATTGCAACCAGGCGCCCTGTGTCTGCCGGAGCGAGTCCGGCCTCGCGGTATTTTGCAATGCTTGGTGCAGCGACCGTACTCGGATTCTTCGCGTTGGGTTTTTTTGCCGACAGCGAAAGGGTGAGCTTCCATTGGCCATTGGCCGGCTACCTGGCGTTGCTGCCGCTGGTGCCGGCGGCCCTCGCGGCGTGGCCCGTTTGGTTGCGCCGCATGACCTGGCTGACCGCAGCGATGGGATTGGTCTCTGTGCTTGGGTATTACGCGACCGTTTCGACACCGTCATTGCGCGAGCGCTTCGCTGCTGAAAAATGGTATCCAGCCAATTTTGCCGGTTGGGATGACGTCGCCATCGCCACGCGCGCGCAGCTTGCCTCGATGCCGGCGGGCACGCGCATCGTCGCCGACAATTTCAAGCTGGCCGCGGAACTGGGTTTCGCGCTGGGCAATCCCCGGATCGATGTGCTGGATCATCCACTCAATCATCGCCACGGACGTGCACCGCAATTGCGGATGTGGGATCTGCAGCGTGACGGGCGCAGCGATTGGGGCAGCCAGCCCGTGCTGCTGATCGTCGGCGTCGGCGAAGTCCGCTATCGCGACTTGTTGCAGCATTACCACGCGCTGTGTCGCAAGGTCGGGCCGCTGCCGGCGCCGCGCGTGGTCAACGTCGATCATGGGGCGCAGCGTTTCCTGTTGTTCGCGTTGGACAAGCCAGCCACCGGCGCGTGTTCGACGCCCGCGATGGCCTACATCGATCCACCTGAGTCTGGCGCCCGCGTGGCGCGCCGTTTTGATGTGTCCGGCTGGGCGTTCCGCGACGGTGTCGGATTGCGTGGCGTGGAGGTCACGCTGGACGGGAAAGTCGTCGCACAAGCGGACTACGGGCGCGTGTATCCCGGCGCCGCGATCTTCTGGAAAATTTCCAACGATCCCAATCATCCCCGCGTCGGTTTCGATGCGCGGATCGATGCCGGCAATATCGCGCCCGGCAGGCACTGGCTGGGTCTGCGCCTGCATGGCAACGACGGCGCCATCGAGACGTGGGGTGAGCAGCCGGTGGTCATTACCGATTAGGGAAAGTCTGGGCAAGTCGTCGTCAAGGCGAACGGCGCTTGTTTTGTGGAGCGGAGCTCGCTCCGCTGCACTTGTCCTCGAAGAATGCGAAAAATGCGAAAAAGCAGCGGAGCAAGCTCCGCGTTACAGGGAAGACGACTTGTTCAAGCCTCCTGATGCAGGTCGATCAGGGCAGTGCGAAGCCGGCTTGCCGCAGCAGCTTCGATACGGCAATCAACGGCAAGCCGATCAAGGCTGTCGGGTCGCTGGTGTCGATGGCCTCGAACAATGCAATGCCCAGGCCCTCCGACTTGAAACTGCCGGCGCAGTCGACGGGTTGCTCGGCATCGATGTAACGCCTGATCTCATCGTCGGCAAGTGCGCGGAAGTGGACGGTCGTGACATCCAACGCCTCGAATCGATCGTCGCCGCGGGCCACGCACACCGCCGTCAGGAAGCGCACGCTGCGGCCCGACATGGCGCGCAATTGCGCAAAGGCTGCGTCGCGATGCGCGGGTTTGCCCAGCGTGAGGCCGTTGAGCTCGGCAATCTGGTCCGAGCCGATGACCCAGGCATCCGCTTCGCGCGCCGAAATCGCCATCGCCTTCGCAACCGCCAGGCGTGTCGGCAATGCGGCGGGGAGCTCGTCGGGTTGAATGGATTCATCCACGTCGGGCCGCATCACCTCGAACGGCAGCCGCAGCCGCTGCAGCAGTTGCCGGCGGTAGGACGAGGTCGATGCCAGGATCAGCCGTGGCATGGTCCGGGCAGTCAGAGCAGCGGCGCGCGGGCGCGCTCGATCTGTTCAAGCTGTTGATCGATCCGTAGCCGCGCCGCATCGATCGAGCGCCTGACCACGGCCAGTTCGTCGAGGCTGGCCGTCGCGCCGTGTTCCTTCAGCCACAGCCGTTGCCGCAGCATCTCGCGCAGCGCGTCGCGCACCGGGTCGGCGTCGCTGCCCGCGACTGCTTCGATTTCGGCGCGGGCCGTACGCAGGCGCTCTTCGAGGGCGTCGGCGGCATCCAGCACGCCACTGACGGCATGCTGGCGGCCCCGGCTGCGACGGCGCACCAGGACGGCGGCGACGATCGCAGCCGCCATGATCAACACGGAAATAAGGGTAGGGGTCACGCGACTGGACTGCAGCGGGCGGAAACGCAGTCTGCCTTTGCACCGTGCGCAGGGCAAATTCCCTGACGCAGAATTCCCTGACGCAAAATTCCCTGACGCAGCAAGGGTTTGGGTTTGACAGGGGCTGGCACGAGGCCTAACATTCCGCGGCTTATGTCCGAGAAATTGCCCGAGGTGCTGGACGCTTGGCGCATGGTGGCGGCGCGGCGGCGGTTTGAGGGCCGGTTGCCGTTGGCGTCAATGACGCGCCTCAACGACAGTTTGTTCGATACGCAAGGCGATGTGCGCTTCACGATCGAATTCGATCGCGATCCATTGCAGATCCCTTATGCCGAGGTGCAGATCGATGCCGAGTTGCCGCTGGAATGCCAGCGCAGCCTGCAGCGTTTCCTGCATCCGGTGCGCATCGTGCAGAGGCTTGGCTTGATTCGCGAGGAAGCGGACGAGGCCGGGTTGCCCGAAGGCTACGAGCCGCTACTGATGCCCGATGACGGCATGTTGCATCCGGCGGAGATGATCGAGGACGAATTGATTCTGGCCGTGCCGGTCGTGGCGGTGATGCCGGGAACCGACGCAATGGAGCGCGACTGGGCGCCCGGCAAGGATGAGGAAGCGCAAGCCAACCCGTTCGCGGCGTTGGCGGCGTTGAAACATACGTCGAAATGACGCACATCGACACATTGATACACATCGCATCGAAAGTTTGAGTTTGGAGTAATCCCATGGCAGTCCAGAAATCCCGCGTTACCCCGTCGCGCCGCGGCCAGCGCCGTGCCCACGACGCATTGCCCAGCAAGCAGTTGGCCACCGACCCCACCAGCGGCGAGACGCACCTGCGTCATCACGTCACCAAGGACGGTTATTACCGCGGTCGCAAGGTCGTGCAGACCAAGTCCCAGGTCGTCGAAGAAGATTGATTGTTCGGTCCCATATCGCGCGTCCGCAACGGACATGTGACGCGGGCGCAGGTTGTCGGGGCACACGTTGCCGGTTTGGTCACTTCGGACGTCATGCATGAGCGACTCGGGCCCTGACGGGCAAATCTATGCACGCATCGCCGGCACCGGCAGCTATCTTCCCGAGAAGGTGCTGACCAACGACGACCTGAGCAAGTTCGTCGATACCAGCGACGAATGGATCGCGGCGCGCACTGGTATCCGCGAACGGCATGTCGCCGCCGAAGGCGAAACCACCTGCGACCTGGCTTACCACGCATCGATGCGTGCGCTCGAGGCCGCCGGCGTCGCACCGCAAGAACTCGACCTGATCGTGCTCGGCACCACCACGCCGGACCTGATCTTCCCCTCGACCGCATGCCTGCTGCAACACCGCCTGGGCGCCAACGGTTGCGCGGCATTCGACGTCAATGCCGCCTGTTCCGGCTTCGTGTACGCGCTGACCGTCGCCGACAAATTCATCCGCTCGGGCTCGGCGAAAACGGTGCTGGTCGTCGGCGCCGAAACACTGACGCGGATGCTCGATTGGAGCGATCGCGGCACCTGCGTGTTGTTCGGCGATGGCGCGGGCGCGGTCGTGCTCAAGGCCGATACCGAAACCGGCATCCTCAGCACGCACCTGCAT
>JBBJNO010000083.1:0-7117 GCA_037720875.1 Luteimonas sp.
CCTGCAATAGCCCTTGGTACTGCGTGACCTGTACCCGCAACAAGCGGGAACGCATGAAAGCCTCGATGGCGAATCGCAAGACGCGCAGCGAGTCTGGTTATTTCCGGCCTATCAATGCAGAACGCTGGTGGCAACAGCGCAGCCATTCGCTGGTTCAAGTAGCGATCAAGCGGGGTTTTCTCCCCAACCTGAAAACAGGCGAATACGCCTGCATGGACTGTGGGGCAGTCGCGGTGGAATACGACCATCGAGATTATGGGCGGCCCTTCGATGTGGACCCGGTTTGCCGTAGCTGCAACAAGCAGCGCGGCACTGCGATCTGGCCGACAGCCGAGCGATTCTTGTTCGAGCGCGTTGGCACCCCGCAAGCCACCGAGCGGGCCGCCTGAAATGGGCTGGGCGCGCGACAAGCTGCGGACATGGCTAGTGCCGGAACTGACGGAATCGGCGCAGATTGGTTCGGCGGCGCGGATAGTCCAGATCGCTGTCGCTGAGGTTAAACGGCAGGCGGCTCGCCGATTCGCTCTGCGAGATTCCGATGTAGCGCGCGCACTCACCACTGAACAATGTGAGGCTCTGGATCGGTTCACCGCCAATCTGGGCAAGCAGATCGTGGACAAGGCGGTTGCCAGAGTGCAGCAAGACATTTCTGACCCAGAAAGCGCTATTGGGCGGGCTCTAGGTCGGTCACCAGCGACCGAAACGCAGAAACCAAAACCAGTGCAGCGTCGTCCTGGCCCGCCATCCCGCTCAGGAGGTCGGCCTTGAACTTGTCCTGGTCGAATCCCGACTGCGCCATGAGCGCGCGAACCACTGCAATCAATATCGCTAGTTGCTCCGTATGCAGCTCTCCGATCGGTTCGCCAACCATCTGCGCAACTAGGTTCAGGTCTGACTCTTCCATATCCGTCTCCGGTAGTGGTGGTGGGGTTGCACTCCCATCCTACCGGCAGGCGGATTTTCCATTGGTTTAACACGGCTCGGCTCCGCAAGGGGTCGGGCTTTTATTTCGCCTGAAAACCGTTAGTCAATGCGAGTCAAGTCTCTTGATGCAGATTGCTCTACCAATGAAAGGCGCACCAGTCGAGATCGTTCTTGCCGACGTAATGCGGCAGGAGACATGGGGAGCGGCCCTGACGTACTGCGCCAGCAAGTCCGGCAAACAGGACAAGGCTGTCGCGGCTGATATTGGCATTCAAGACGCGGTGTGGTCGCGCTGCAAAACAGGGCAAAACGCGCTCAGCGGTGAACAACTTGTCCGCTTGATGGAAGCCTGCGGCAACAAGGCTCCGCTGTACTGGCTGTTGATGAAGTTGGGCGATGACCCCCGCAGTTTACGCCCGCTCGAAAGCGAAACCGAACGCGCGCTGCGTGAAGCGAACGAGCGCATCTCCCTTCTTGAACATGACAAGCGCGTGCTGATTGACGCACTGAGCGGGAAGATCGCATGAAAGTCATCGCGAACATGGAAGGCGTCTACATCCACGAGATTCACGCCGAGATCGCCGAATACCGCCTGCGCCACGAAGGTGTTTCCCGTGAACTGCTCGCGTACATCCGGGGCTGCGGGGTGCTGGCGTGAACAAGTGCCCAGACGGCCTGATTCGCTCGCTGAGCGCTCTCTACGGCGAACACGTGCCGATGACACCCGAGGAACTCGCCGCCTTCCAGAGCGACAAGGCGCGCGTCATGGCGGCTGATGAGGCCAGGGGCAACACATCTCCGCAGCCCGATCTTTTGGATGAGGCTGCATGACCGTCTCCGCCCCCCGTTACACCGGCTTGATCCCCGGTGGACAGCCTGACCTAGCAGGTTCGGGGACGCGGTTTTCTAGGCCACTAGGAGACTGAAATGCAGGTATTCCCAACCACTGAAGCTGTCGAGGTGTTTCCCAACAACGCGGGCAGCATCACGATTAGTCAGGTGTCTTTTATGGGCGAGCCCGACAGCGTAATCGTCATTCCCCTGCAACACATCAACGCAGTATGCCGAGCACTGCGCGCCGCTGCTAAAGAAGCCAGGGAGGGCTGATATGCGCGAATACGGACAGGTTCAATCCTCTTTCTGGCAGTCGCCGGATGCTCAAGCATTCAGCGATACCGGCAAGTTGCTGGCCCTTTACCTTTTGACCGGCCCGCATACGAACGGAATCGGATGTTTTCGCCTCCCGGATGGATACGTGATGGCGGACTTGAGTTGGTCGCAGGAAAGGGTTTCGGAAGGGTTTGCGGAACTGTTCGCAAAGGGTTTCGCAAACCGTTTCGATGGGGTTGTTTTCATGCCCAATTTCCTACGATGGAACCGCATTGCGAACGGCAATGTGGCAAAGGCGCGATTCGGGGACTTTGAGGCACTCCCGAAAGGCGAAGCAAAAGTCCGCACAGCCCTTGCCCTGCTTGAGTTTTGCCCCTTTTGGGAAGCTCCCCATCGAACGGTATTGCAAACCCTTTCGCAAACCCTTTCGGCTGGGTATGCCAACCAGAACCCAACCCAACCCAACCCTAACCAAACCCAAGAACAAGATCAAAAGCGGCAAGCGCCGGTTGCACCGGCCGATTTCAAAACTGAGCTTTTCGCCAGATGGAAATCGATGCCGGACGGGGGAGGGGGCGCGTTCCTGAACAAACTTTTCCGTGAACACAAGCCCGAACAGCGGGTGATGGAAGCCGTGGAGCGAACGCTCGATGACGTGCGTGCTGACCCCAAGGCTTTCGTGCTGGGCGTGTTGCGGCAGGAAGCCGCCACCGAATCGGTGTTGGATGAAATCATGGCGAGGGCGATCTGATGCGCGCCACCGAGATTGCGAAGCTGTTGTCCGCCCAGGTGGAGGGCGTGGTGCGAGTGCTGCTGCCGAACGGACGACGTGTCGGCCAGGAATGGCGCGTCGGCTCCGTCGATGGCGAAGCCGGAAAGTCGATGGGCGTCCACATGACGGGCGAGAAGTCGGGCGTGTGGCTCGATGGAGAATCGGGCGAATCCGGCGACCTGATCGGGTTGTGGATGGCGACGAAGGGGCTTGCCTTGCGCGATGCGTGCAAGGAGGCGATGGATTATCTCGGCATCCGAGAGGATCGCATCGACCCGCCGCGACGCAGCTACAGCAAGCCGACGAAGGAAGGCGTCACGCGATTGTCGGCCGAGCATCGGCAGTGGCTTGAAGGCGAGCGCAAGATCGCGCCGGAGTCGATTGCCGCCTACAAACTGGCAACAAAAGACGGCTGGCTGATGTTCCCGTACCTGCGCGACGGCGAATTGATCGGCGCGAAGTACCGAAAGATTCCGAAACAATTCTTGCAGGAAAAAGACTGTGCGCCGTGCCTGTTTGGTTGGCAAGCGATTGCCGATGATGCGCGGGTTGCGCTGATCTGCGAAGGCGAGCCCGATGCGCTGGCCTGGCACACCTATGGCGTTCCTGCGCTGTCGGTGCCAATGGGCGGCGGCACTGGAAACAAGCACGCATGGGTCGAGGCCGAATACGAACGGCTGTCGCTGTTCGATACGATTTTCCTGTGCATGGATACGGACAAGTCCGGGCAGGATGCGGAACGTGATCTGGTCGAACGCCTTGGCCGCGAACGCTGCCGGGTTGTGCGCTTGCCGATGAAAGACGCGAACGAATGCCTGATGCAAGACGTTCCACGCGAAACCATGCTTGCGTGCTTGCGTGATGCACGCACGCTTGACCCGAGCGAGTTGCGCGACATCGCAGATTTCGAGGATGCGATCTGGCAGGAATACAGCCGTCAAGACGATGGTATTTCGCTGCCGTGGAAAAAGACATGGAACAAGCTGCTGCTGCGTCCCGGTGAGACTTCGATTTGGGCTGGCGTGAACGGGCACGGCAAATCAACGCTCGCATCGTTCGTCGTCGGCGCGGTTGCAACAAAGGGCGTACGCACGTGCGTTGCCAGCATGGAGTACCGCGCCGGTCTGTGGATGATGCGGATGAACCGGCAGATAGCCGGTGTCCATCAACCAACCGAGGCGTTTTCCAGGCACATCACGAAGTCCCTCAAGGGCAAGCTGCTCGCGTTCGATGTTCAGGGGTCAGCCAAGCACGAGCGGATACTGGAAGTGTTTCGATATGCGCGCCGCCGGTATCAGATCGAACTTTTCCTGATCGACAACCTGACGAAATGCGGTTTTTCGGATGACGACTATCCGGGGCAAAAACGCTTCGTTGAAGCAATCAGTGATTTTGCCCGCCAAGAACAAACGCACGTCGCCATCGTGGCGCACATGCGCAAAGGCGACAGCGAAGATCATCCGGCCGGAAAGTTTGCCGTCAAGGGCAGTGGCGGCATTACGGATATGGCGGACACGGTGCTGGAAGTCTGGCGGAACAAGCCGCGCGAGCGCGCATTGCAAAAGCAGGTCGCTGACGGAACGCCAGTACCCGACAAACACGCCAACAGCGCCGACGTGTTGCTGGCGTGCCACAAGCAACGGGCTAACGGCGTCGAGGAAATCTACGGCCTTTGGTACGACGTAGAGACAACGCAATACCTGTCAGCACCGCATCATCGCCCGCGCCCATTGGTCGAGTTCAGCGCAGCGCCCGT
Organism: Luteimonas sp.; assembly: GCA_037720875.1. GTDB lineage: Bacteria > Pseudomonadota > Gammaproteobacteria > Xanthomonadales > Xanthomonadaceae > JALYOU01. The sequence goes on from JBBJNO010000083.1 coordinate 4,563, forward strand.
CGCATCGGTGGCGATATGAATGACCGCGACCAAAACCGCGCCGACTTCCCGAAGCTCGCCGAGATGGTGGACATGGTGCGCTCCACGTGTCCCGACGTGAAGCTGGTCGGTGGTATCGAGGAAGGGCGCGAGATCGGCAAGGTCAGCGACGAGCTGCGCGAGTTGTACCGGGAGGCCGCATGACCACGCACACGATCAACAGCGAGCCGCAAGGGCGCAGCGACTGGGACGTGACCGGCGAGGGTCGGATGACGGACAAACAGCGCCGGATGTTGAACGGAGTCTGTGGCGACTTGGCCGCGCAAGTTGTCTGGCACGGCAACCGCATCGACAAAGACGGCTGGCGGCATCTGCTGTCTGGGACGATTCTCGGCTGGCGAATGATGCCCGCGATTGACCGGGGCGAAGGTGCGCCGGGTTTCATCATGCTGGGCGGCTCAAGCCTGAGCCTGTCGCGCTCGCAAGCAGCTGAAGCGATCACGATGGGCGTGCATATCGGCGACCGCCCGGACGAACAGGCGTTGCGTTGCAAGCCGGTGCAGTGGTCGGACAAGGTGCTGCTGGGGCTGGGGTTTAATCCGGCGGAGATGGCGGCATGAACTTCGGTGGTAAGTCCCGCAACCACGCCGAGCAAGCGCGTTTCGACGCGATCAAGCAAGGGCCGTGTCTTGCCTGCTGGAAGCGTGGCAAGCCAAGCCATACGCCGGAAGTGCATCACCTGTTATCAGGCGGCATCCGGCGCGGGCACCTGTTCACCATCGGCTTGTGTTGCTGGCATCACCGGGCGTTTGTTGCGGGCGACGGGAGTTGGCACAAGGCGTTCCGCGAAACCTACGGCCCGAGCCTTGCCGAAGGCAGCAAGAAGTTTCATGCCGAGTTTGGATCGGACGACGAATTACTTGCGTTGCAGGAACGGATTATTCCCGACCCGTTTCAACTGCCACTGACAGAGGTTTTATGACCACACCACGCAAGCGCAACCTAGCCGCGCAGATCGCGCCATCGACCCGCGAGGCGATGCTGGATTTTCTGGCGGCGACGGCGGACGTGATTGTTCAAAATCGAGTTTTGCTAGAAGTGCAAAGCAATTGCATCAGTAGGCAGACGAAGTTGGGGTCATTCGCCGAAGCCTGGGCCAACATCGGGGTCGGTTTTGGCGTCAACTTTTTCGCAAACCTGATTGTGCTGCCGTGGTTCGGTTTGCAGGTGACGCCGGGCAAGGCGTTCGGCATCGGGATCATCTTCACGGCTATCAGCCTTGTGCGGAGCTACGTGCTGCGCCGTTGGTTCAACGGATTGAAGTTCGGCAACACGGAGGCCGCGCGATGACCGGCTCGCTGCCCGATGATGCGGAAGCCCGCAACGGAATCCCAACGGCGGACGGGATCATCGCGTGTCGGCGTGAGATTGAGATTACGCAAGCCTGCTCCGACCATTGGGAAGCGGAAGCCAGTAAGCGCACTGACCATCCAGCCATCGGCATCGTGTTCACCATCGGCATGGCGGTCGGGTCGGTCATCACCGGGGCTGCGTTCATGGGATGGATCGGATGAGCTACCCCATCGCAGTCGGCAGCACGCGCACCGAAACCCCGACGACGCTGGCGGAACGCGCGATTGAGGCAATGGGCCGATCCAATTACGACGTGTCGCTGGATCGCACCGGCAAGGTGTGGGTGGATCGCTACGACCATGCCTCGCCGACGGAACTGCTGGCGGTCGCCACCCGAAAGAGTGACCCGGACTGGCTGGCCGAGGAGATTCGATTCGAGGCGCGGCATCGGGCGGGCAAGCGATGAGCGAAAAAGACTTCCAGCGCGCCTATCTGCTGGGCTACACGGCCAAGCAGAACGGAGCCAAGCCTGAGACGAATCCGTATATCCGCAAGCCGACCATGACGCTGCTGCGGGATCAGTGGCATCGCGGGTTTATGGATGCGTCGGACAAGCTCAGGAGCGCGCCGTGATCGCCGTCACCGATCAAACCCTCCCCGCATTGGCCGCTCCGTTCCCTTATTTTGGTGGAAAGGCCCGTGCCGCCGTATTGGTCTGGGCTCGCTTCGGCGAAGTCAGCAACTATGTGGAGCCTTTCGCTGGATCGGCGGCGATGTTGCTGTCCGCGCCCGAGGGTAAGCGCGTCGAGACCCTGAATGACGCTGACGGTTTTGTGTCGAACTTCTGGCGCGCGGTCGCGCATGACCCTGATGCGGTGGCCCATCACGCCGACTGGCCGTGCAGCGAGGCTGATCTAGAGGCTCGCCATGCGTGGCTGGTCAACCGCGCTGAGCGTCTGCGTTGGCAGCTAGAGGATGCGGAGTTCTACGATGCCAAGGTCGCCGGGTGGTGGGTATGGGGCGCGTGCAACTGGATCGGCTCGGGCTGGTGTGAGGGCAAGGGGCCGCACCAGACCAACGGGGCCAATATTTACGACGCCCGCCAGCTCCCGCATCTCTCAGCCGGGCGGGGCATCAACCGCAAGCTCCCGCATCTCTCAGCCGGGATGGGCATCAACCGCAAGCTCCCGCATCTCTCAGCCGGGATGGGCATCAACCGCAAG
>JBBJNO010000083.1:7217-9503 GCA_037720875.1 Luteimonas sp.
GGGCATCAACCGCAAGCTCCCGCATCTCTCAGCCGGGATGGGCATCAACCGCAAGCTCCCGCATCTCGGCAATGCCGGGCAGGGCGAGCATCCGCGCACTGTCTTTATCCGCGAGTGGATGACCGCTCTCTACGAGCGCTTGCGCGATACCCGCGTCACCTGTGGGGATTGGCAGCGGGTGGTGAAGGATTCGGTCACGACGCGGCACGGCTTGACCGGCCTGTTTCTTGATCCGCCATACACGAAGGGCGCTATGCAATATGCGGCCGGTGGCGTCGGCACTGACCTCCCGCTACAGGTGCAGGCGTGGTGCGCGGCCAATGGTGACGACCGGATGCTGCGGATCGCGCTGTGCGGTCATGCGGGCGAACATGACGCGCTGCTGACGCACGGGTGGAGCATCGGCCGCTGGAAGGCGCGCAAGGGTTATGCGGCAACAGATGAGGCGGTTGCCAATAGCGCAGGGGAAACCGTGTGGTTTTCGCCGTATTGCTTGCGCGGAAAAAATGAGCAGGACGGTCTATTCGGATCGGTGGCCGCATGAACCTCACCGACCAAACCCTGCCCGGCATCCTTGCAACAGCCGAGAAACAACTGGCCGTGGCCGACATCGTGCGGATCACAAGGGGTCAGTGGGCGGCGCTGATGACGGAACTGGCTAAGGCGCAGGCACAGGTGGAGGAGCCGTGATCGAAGTGACGCTGCCGTTGCATCTGGTATCCGGTGCCAACGTCCGCGAACACTGGGCGCTCCGCAGCAAGCGGGCCAAGTCTCACCGCGAGGCGTGCATCGCCGTTCCGGGGCATCCGGTGCCGTGCGTGGTGACTTTGACCCGGCTAGGGCCGCGCGAACTGGATTCAGACAACCTCGCCATATCGGCCAAACACGTCCGGGACGGCATCGCCGATCGGCTGGGCGTCAACGACAACGACAAGCGTGTGGAGTGGCGGTACGCGCAGGAGCGGTCGAAGGAATACGGGGTTCGCATCGTCATTCAGGGGGCGGGATGAAGCCGGAGGATTTCGAGGATCTGCTGCATGTGTGGGGCAAGGTGTTCGGCGAACGGAAGGCGAGCGAGTGGGACGAGGACAAAAGCCCGACTGGCAATAGCTCTCTGGCTGCTTTCGGTTCGCAGCGCAGCCGCACGGTCAAGCGTCACGATGTGGCTGGCAGGGATGGGCGCTCGCGGCGGATGGCGATGGGTGGCGCGCCGATGTGGGCCTGCGATCCAATCCCGTGCGTGGAAACCCGCCAGCGGATGAGTGCGCCGCCGCCTGATCCGCGCGTGACCCCGATGGTGGATCGGGTGCAGTCCGCATGGTTAGCGCTGCACGGCTTCCACAAGCTGCAAGCCGAGTGCATCCGCGTCCAGTACCAAGTGCGCGGGATGACGCGATCTGAAAAAGCCGAGCTTGTTGCGGGCAATGTGTCGGATGCGATCACGCCGCGTCGGTACAAGGATGAACTGCGGCTGGCGCGAACATGGATGCACGCGCGCATCACCGCTTGACTTTGGACGTCCGGCCCGTTACAAAACCAGCTAGATTCCAGAATTATCTCTGCGGCTCGCCCTAATCGGCGGGCCGTTTGCATTTTCACGGCCGACTCCTCGTCCGCCGGGCAGTCCGTTCGCTCCCCTCGGGCGGACTGCCACCTTGTTTTGCTTGCGGCGGTGTATCTGCCGAGGGTTGGAAGCATCCGACCGTTCCGCAAGCATTTTTCCCGCCCGTCCCGTGACCAGAACAAACGAAACCCACTTCCCGATGCTGGCAGTGGTGACGGGCAACTTTGAGGTTCCGCCATGTCCTTTGAAGTCGCCATTGAACGACTGCTGACACATGAGGGCGGACTCACCCTTGATTCAAAGGATCGAGGGAACTGGACCTCTGGTGTGATCGGGGTGGGCAAGCTGCGCGGCACCAAGTATGGCGTGTCTGCCATGAGCTACCCGACCGTTGACATTGCGCGTCTCACGATCGACCAAGCGAAGGCGATCTATCGCCGCGACTGCTGGGATGCCGTCAAGGGCGACGAATTGCCGCCTGCGGTGGCGTTTCAGGCATTCGATGTGGCAGTGAACCACGGGACAGACCAAGCCGTGAGATGGCTTCAGCGGGCCGCAGGCGTGGCGGATGACGGCGTATTCGGCTCGGTGACGCTGGGCGCGATCAAATGCGCGTGCGCGGCTGACCTGATTCTCAAGTTCAACAGCGAGCGCCTGCTTTTCTACACCAACCTTTCAACCTTTGGCACGTTTGGCAAGGGCTGGGTACGCCGGGTCGCGGC
>JBBJNO010000084.1:0-9481 GCA_037720875.1 Luteimonas sp.
TCATGGTGCGGGTTATGCGATGCGGAAATCACGATGCCGCCATCGGCGCGCAGCGAATGGATCAGGTGCGCGACGGCGGGCGTGGGCATCGGGCCCATCAATTGCACATCGACGCCGGCCGCGACCAGGCCCGCCTCAAGAGCGGCCTCGAACATGTAATTGGAGATGCGAGTGTCTTTGCCGATGATCACCACCGGCTTGCGCCACTCGCGCCCGTCCTGCACCACGCCGGTCAGCACATGGCCGTAAGCATTGCCCAGGCGCAGCACGAAATCCGCGGAGATCGCGCCTTCGCCAACGCGTCCGCGAATGCCATCGGTGCCGAAATACTGGCGGCTCATGCGGTGACGACCGCTTCGTCTTCAGGCTTAGGATGTTTCATCATCAACGCCAGCAAGCCGGCAAGACGGTCGCGCAACTCGCGGCGATCGCAGATCTGGTCGATGGCGCCATGATCCAGCAGGAATTCCGAGCGCTGGAAGCCTTCGGGCAAGGTCTCGCGCACGGTCTGCTCGATGACGCGCGGCCCCGCGAATCCGATCAGCGCCTCGGGCTCGGCGATGTTGATGTCGCCGAGCATCGCAAAGGATGCCGACACGCCGCCGGTGGTGGGATGCGTCATCACCGAAATGTAGGGCAGGCCCGCAGCACGCAGGCGACCCAGCGCCGCCGAGGTCTTGGCCATCTGCATCAGCGAGAACAGGCTTTCCTGCATGCGCGCGCCGCCGCTTGCGGAAAAACACACGAGTGGACAGCCGATCTGCAATGCGGCTTCCGCTGCGCGCGCGAAGCGTTCGCCGACCACCGAGCCCATCGAGCCGCCCATGAAGGCAAAATCGAACGAGCACGCGACGATGGGCTGGCCTTTCAGCTCACCGCGCATCGCGATCAACGCGTCGCGTTCGCCGGTGGACTTCTGCGCGGCCTTGATCCGCTCGGAATATTTTTTCTGGTCCTTGAACTTGAGCACATCGGTCGGGCCGAGCGCGGCGCCGATCTCCTCACCTGCGCCCTGGTCGAGCAGCGCCGCCAGCCGCGCGCGGGCGCGGATCGGCATGTGGAAGTTGCACTTGGGGCAGACCTCGAGATTTTCCTCAAGCTCGGGCCGGTACAGTACCGCGCCACAGCGATCGCATTTTTCCCACAGGCCTTCGGGGACGCTGCGTTTCCTGCCCGCGCCGCTGTCGGTCCGGATCCGCGACGGCATCAATTTTTTCAACCAGGACATGCGCTTGCGTGTTCTCGGGTATCCGTGAGCGCAACAGTCTAGCTCACGGCCCCGGCGTCAGTCCCGACGGTCCAGGGCTGCACGCAAGGGCGAAAGGAAGTCCACTGCACGTCGCGCGGCGTCCGCGGCGTCGGTCGCTTCAGCCAGCGTGGCGACCAGGGCGCTGCCAACGACGACCCCATCGGCATCCGTGGCCATGGCCACGGCGCTGGCCGCATCCTTGATGCCGAATCCCACCATGACCGGCACCTGGCTCAGCGCGCGGATCTGCCTGAGCCGCTCCGACGCCACGCCTGCGTCGAGCCGATCCGCCCCGGTCACGCCGGCGAAACTGACGTAGTAAAGATAGCCCTGCGCTTCGCCGCAAAGCCCGGCCAGACGGGCATCGGTGGTGGTGGGTGACGCCAGCAGGATCAGCGCGATCCCGTGATTGGCGAAGGCCTGGCGAAATTCAGCGCTTTCCTCCGGGGGCAGATCGACCAGCAACACGCCATCGACACCAGCGGCCCCTGCTTCCTCGGCGAACCGTTTGCTGCCGCGAATCTCCACCGGATTCAGGTAACCCATCAGCACGACGGGCGTCGTGGCATCGCGTTCCCGAAATGCACGGACGCAGTCGAGCACATACGACAATCCCGCCCCGCGCGCGAGGGCGCGCTCGGAGCTCCGCTGGATCACCGGGCCGTCGGCCATCGGATCGGAGAACGGCACGCCGAGCTCGATGACGTCAGCACCGGCCTCCACCAGCGCATGCATGGCCGGCACCGTGGCTTCCAGCGAGGGATCGCCGGCCGTGATGAATGGAACCAGTGCCTTGCGATGGGTGGCGCGCAGCGCGTCGAAACGCGTATCGAGACGGCTCATTCCGCGGCGGGCGGCGCGGCGGGCGGCGCGGCGTTCGGGCGTGCGGCCTCGATCGCCGCGTATTCATCGGCCAATTCGGATTCACCCACGTTGATGCCGCGCTCGGCGCCGATGCCATCGAGATGCTCGTTGAGCATCCGGCGGTACATGGTGGTCATGTAATCGAGGAAATCCTTGCGCGAATCGGCGGCGTCGGTGACGTTGCCCAGGTAGCCGTGGGCGTTGAAACGCGAAGTCGCGTACAGCGTCGCCATGCTGATGCGCTTGAGGCCTTGCTCGCGCGCCTGCTGGTTGGCCAATTCCAGGAACGCATTGACGCAAGTGAAGAATGCGGGGTCGAGCTGGTTGGGATCCTGGCCGGATTGTAGTTGCGCAGGAGTCTGGTCTTCGTCGGTCATGGTTTGTAGTCCGGTTTTTCTTTGATGATCTGGAGTGGACGGTCGGAAATCAATCTTGAGGCCAGGCAAATCGGCATTTGTAGAGCGGAGCCTGCGCCGCTGTTTTTTTTGCCGCGATGTCGAGCGCAGCGGAGCAAGCTCCGCTCTACAAAAGCGGTGAGCAGGCTGGTTCCTAGAAGTGAATGTTTTCGCGCATGGCAATCGTATGCACGTCCTTGTCGCCTCGTCCCGACAGGTTGCACAACACGATCGCGTCCTTCGGCATCTCGCGTGCCAGCGTGATCGCCTGTGCGATGGCGTGGCTGGATTCCAGTGCTGCAAGGATGCCTTCGGTCCTGGCCAGCAGATGAAATGCAGCCAGCGCTTCGTCATCGGTCACGCCGACATACTCGGCGCGACCAGCATCTTTCAGGAACGCGTGCTCCGGGCCGACGCCGGGGTAGTCGAGGCCGGCCGAGATCGAATGCGTCTCGATGATCTGTCCATCGTCGTCGCACAGCACGTACGTGCGATTGCCATGCAACACCCCCGGCCGTCCGGCCGCAAGCGACGCCGCATGCAGGCCCGTTGCGATGCCCTCGCCCGCTGCCTCCGCACCCACGATGCGCACGCCGGCATCGTTCAGGAAGGCATGAAACAAACCGATCGCGTTACTACCGCCGCCAACGCAGGCGGTGATCGCATCGGGCAACCGGCCGTACTCCGCCAGCATCTGCGCGCGCGCCTCGCGGCCGACCACGGCGTTGAAATCGCGGACCATGCGCGGATACGGGTCCGGGCCGGCGACAGTGCCGATGATGTAGAAGGTGTCGCGCACGTTGGTGACCCAGTCGCGCATCGCCTCGTTGAGCGCGTCCTTCAACGTCCGCGAACCGCTGGTGACAGGCACCACCGTCGCGCCGAGCAGCTGCATGCGATAGACATTGATCTTCTGCCGCTCGATGTCGGTCGCGCCCATGTAGACCACGCATTCCAGTCCCAGCCGCGCGGCAACGGTCGCCGATGCGACACCGTGCTGCCCGGCGCCGGTCTCGGCGATGATCCGGGTCTTGCCCATGCGCGAGGCCAGCAGCGCCTGGCCAATGGTGTTGTTGATCTTGTGCGCGCCGGTGTGGTTGAGGTCTTCGCGCTTGAGCAGGATGCGTGCGCCGCCGGCGTACCGGCTCAGGCGTTCGGCGTGATAGATCGGGCTGGGCCGGCCAACGTAGTGCGCCAGGTCGCGTTCGAATTCGGCAATGAAGTCTGCATCGATGCGGGCGGCATCGTAGGCCGCAGCCAATTCTTCCAGCGGGCCGATCAGCGTCTCGGCCACGAAACGCCCGCCGTAGCGGCCGAAATGGCCGGCGGCATCGGGGGTGGCGTGATAGTCGATCGTGCGGGCGGGTGGAACGGCCTGATCAGGCGGTGTCGCGGACAGGATCGGCTTCGGATTCGGCATGGCAATCGGCACGACGCACTTCTTCGACGAAACGACGCATCTTATCGCCATCCTTGATGCCGGGCGCGCTTTCGATCCCCGACGACACGTCCACGCCCCACGGCAACGTCGCCATGATCGTGTCGAAGACATTGTCCGCATCCAGCCCTCCAGCCACGACATACGGCTTGGTCAGAGCTTCGGGAATGCGCGACAGGTCAAAATTGCGGCCGCTGCCACCGGCTTCGCCTGGGGCATGGGCGTCGAACAGGAACCCCGCCGCGCCGGGGTAACGCGCATGCAGGACGCGGGCATCCAGCGCCGGTGCGTCGCTGCCCATCGGCACGCCCTTCAGATACGGCAAGCCGAACGAACGGCAATAGGCATCGTCCTCGGCGCCGTGGAATTGCAGCAGGCTGGGACGCACCTGCCGGATGACTTCGCGCACGTCGTCGGCGGGGTTGTCCATGAACAAGGCCACCGCATCGACCAGAGGGGCCAGCGCATAGCGCATCGCGCGTGCCTCCTCGGGCTGCACCCGACGCGGGCTTTTGTCGGTGAATACGAAGCCGATCGCATCCGCGCCCAGCTCGCTGGCCAGTCGGACATCGCCCGAGCGCATCAGGCCGCAAAATTTGATCCGGGTGCGGAAGAGGGTTCGGCTCACAGGCTGACCTCGGTTGGCAGGCCCCATTCTGCGGGATAACGCGGCCCGAGGAATACCAGTCCCTGCGAGGGCGCGGTGGCGCCTGCGAGGCTGCGATCACGGCCTGCCAGCAGCTCGGCGATCCATGCCTGCGGGCGGTCGCCGCGCCCCACTTCCAGCAGCGAGCCGACGATGTTGCGCACCATGTGATGCAGGAATGCATTGGCCTGCACGTCGATCACCACTTCATCGCCCACACGCTCGATCCGGATGTCCTGCAGATCGCGACGCGCATGCGGGGCCTGGCAGTGCACGGTGCGGAACGCCGAGAAGTCGTGCATGCCGACCAGCGCCTGCGCGGCGGCATGCATCGCGGCTGCATCCAGCGGCCGCCGTTCCCACGACAGGTACTGGCGCGCGAAGGCGAGGCGCACCGGACGATTCAATATCCGGTACCGATAGCGGCGCGCGCGTGCGGAAAACCGCGCGTGGAAGTCGTCAGCCACCGGGACGCACCAGAGCACGCAGACCGAATCGGGAAGACGCGACGTGGTGCCCAGGCTCCATCCGCGTGGGTCGCGGCGTGCTTGCGTATCGAAATGGACGACCTGGCAGGCCGCGTGCACGCCGGCGTCGGTACGTCCTGCGCAAGTCACCTTGATCGGCACATCGGCGACGAAGGACAACGCGCGCTCGACCGCCGATTGCACGGTCGGCTCGCGATCGAGCCTCTGCCAGCCCATGAACCCGCTGCCGTCGTATTCGACGCCCAGCGCATAGCGCATCACCCTAGTACCGGCGGCCACGCGGCATCAGGACATCTCGCGCAGGAGTTTGGTCGCTTCCAGGCGTGCGTCCTGGTCGCCGATATCGATCACTTCCTGCAGCAGCGTCCGCGCGGTGTCGTCATCACCCATGTCGATGTAGGCACGCGCCAGCTCGATGCTGTCCTGCCCCAATGCCGGCCTGGCGGCTGGCGGACTCGGCGCCACGGCGACGGCACCGGCGTGCCATGTCGGCGCGGTTCCCCCTGTGCTGTTCCATGCGGGAGCCGGCGTTGCGACAGCCGAAGCAGCGGTCGCAGGAAGTGCAGCGGGAACAGGTTCAACGGGGACAGGTTCAACAGGAACAGGTTCAACGGGAACAGATGCAACAGGAGGAGCACCAGGCTTGCGCTTGCGAGGACTGGGCGTTGGCGTGGCAGGCGCCGTGGAGAACGATTGGCTGACAGGATCCGGCGTCGTGGGCGAAGGAATGCTGGCCGCCAGCGACTCGGTGCTGAAGGTGGACCTGCGTACCGGTTCGGAAACACGACGGCGCCGCGAGAACCACCAGCCCAGCAAGCCGGCCAGGGCCAAGACAACGATCCCGAACATCCACATCCATGGTGCGTCGTTGCGCTCGGCGGCTGCGGGCGCGGGCTGGGCGGGTTGGGTGGTGCTGGCGAGGGTGGCGGCCGGGGTGGCCGTGCTGGCGCGGTTGGACTCGGCCAGACGCTGCTGCGCCGCGGCCAACTCGCTGTCCTTCAGCGAGATCAATTGGCCCTGCTGTTGCTGCAGTTTCTCCAGCTCGGCGATCCGCGCCTGCAGTTCGACCACCTCGGCATCGCGCGCGGCCAGGTCTTCTTTGCTTTGCTGCAATTCCTGTCGAAGCATTTCACCCTCGCCACCGGCACTGGCGCCGGTTCGTGTTCCTGCCTGTGCGCCGCGGCTCGCTGCCGACGGGACGATTTCCAAACGTGCATCTGCAACGCGCCTGGCCGGTGGCGCAGGCGCTTGCACTGCGACCGGGGTGGTGGATGCGCTTGCGCTGGCCACGGCGGCGGGTTGTGGCGCGGGCCGCCGGGCTTCACGCCACCGATCGATCTGGCTCTGTACCAGGACCGATGCTTCATCCGCGGAAATACTCGATATTTCGTTTGCCTCAGGCACCCGCAACACCGCGCCGCGTTTGATCTGGTTGATGTCGCCGCCGATAAAGGCATCCGGATTGGAGCGCAGCAACGCGACCATGGTCTGGTTGAGTGAATACCCGCCACCCGCATCCACCTGGTTCGCAATCTGCGACAAGGTCTGGCCGGGCTTGACCGGCCCGTATTCCCTTTGTGCCGAACTGGTAGAGGCCACGACAGACGCTGTTGGCGACGGTGTCGACGTGGGAGGAGCGGCCGCAAGCGGTGGGGGCGCGACGGGAATCGCACGGGGCACCGGCGGCGCGACCGGCGACGCCGGCGGCGCTGCAACCACGGGCGCAGGTTGCGCGGGCGGCCGAGGAACGCTCTCCAGCGGACGCGCCACGGTATTGGCCAACGCGGCGTCGGGGGCATCGATCACCGGGCCGGCGGCCACCGGGGCGTTACGCGGCACATCGATCAGCGCCGAATACTCGCGCACCACCCGGCTTTGCCCCGAATCCACTTCCACCAGGAAAATCAGCAAGGACGTGTTGACCGGCTGCGGGCTGGTCACACGGATCACCGTGCGGCCACGCGCATCCTGCGCGACCGCGAACTGCAGGTTGGCGACGGTGCCTTGCGGCGGCTCAAGCCCGACCCGGGAGAAGGTTTCGGGAGAAGCCAGGCGCGCCTGCAATTGCTCGAGTTCGGCGGGGTCGGTGGAGATGACCGGAATCTCGGCCAGCAATGGCTCATTGAGCTTGGACCGCACCTCGATCTGACCCAGCCCGAGGGCTGCCGCTTGCGCACTGGCCAACGCCAGTGCGATCGCCAACGCGCTACGTACGATCGTCATTGCCCCTCCCCCTTTGCCGCCCTGGCCGATGCTGCGGCCATGACTATAGAACGTCAACGCACAAGCGACACCAGTTTCGGTCAGTCATCGAATGGCAGGTAGCTTGCACGCTTCTGCATCCGCACAGCCCCCTCCGCGCGTGACGGCAAACGGCGCGCGCCTCAGCCAGCTGCCACCAGCTCGGCAAGCTGCACCGCATTCAATGCCGCACCCTTGCGGATGTTGTCCGACACCACCCACAGGTTCAGGCCGCGCGGATGCGACAGGTCGTCGCGGATGCGGCCGACGTACACGGCGTCGTTGCCGGACGCATGCGTGACCGGGGTCGGGTAGCCGCCCGGCACGTGCTCATCCACGACCACGACGCCGGGTGCCGACTCAAGCAGCGCGCGCGCATCGGCCGCGCTGAGCTTGTCGCGGGTCTCGATGTTGACCGCTTCGGAATGGCCATAGAACACCGGCACGCGGACCACGGTCGCGTTCACCCGGATCGTGTCGTCGCCCAGGATCTTGCGCGTCTCCCAGACCAGCTTCATTTCCTCGGTGGTGTAACCGTTATCCGTGAAGTCGCCGCCATGCGGGATCACGTTGAAGGCGATCTGCACCGGATACACCTCGGGCTTGCTGGGCTGGAAATTCAACAGCCCGGCGGTCTGCTTGCCGAGCTCTTCCAGCGCCTTGCGCCCGGTGCCCGACACCGACTGGTAGGTGGCGATGTTGATGCGCTCAATGCCGGCCTTGCGATGGATCGGCGCCAGCGCGACCAGCAACTGCATGGTCGAGCAATTCGGGTTGGCGATGATGCCGCGCGGGCGCTGCATGACCATCTCCGGATTGACTTCGCTGATCACCAGCGGCACGTCGTCGTCCTGCCGGAACGCCGAACTGTTATCGATCACCACCGCGCCGGCCGCGGCGAATTTCGGCGCGTATTCCTTCGACGTCGACCCGCCCGCCGAGAACAGCGCGATATCCACCCCAACCGGATCGAACGTCGCCAGATCCTGCACCACCACATCGCGATGCCCGAACTTGACCTTGCCGCCAGCCGAACGCTCGCTGGCCAACGCGATCAATTCACCCACTGGAAAATTGCGCTCGGCCAGGATCGACAGCATCACCTCGCCGACCGCGCCGGTGGCGCCGACCACGGCAACCTTGAATTGCTTGCTCATCTGTATCGATGCCCCTTCATCTGCCTTGCGTAGGAGCGGCTTCAGCCGCGAGCTCTTGCGTTCGCTGTTCGTAGGTGTGAATTCATTCGCACGTCTTGCCTTGCATTGAAGCGTGCGAATGAATTCGCACCTACCAAGACCGAAAGCTCGCGGCTGAAGCCGCTCCTACGAATTATCTGTTGTATTCGTCGGAACCCGTGGCGTCACCTCGCCAACATCCCCGCACTGCGCGCGATGCCGCAGCGCCTGGTCCACCAATACCAGTGCCAGCATCGCCTCGCAGATCGGTGTGGCGCGGATACCGACACACGGGTCGTGGCGGCCGGTGGTGACGATTTCGACTTCGTTGCCATGCACATCCAAGCCCTGCGTTGGCAACCGCAGGCTCGATGTGGGCTTGAACGCGATCGAGCACACGATGGGCTGACCCGTGCTGATGCCACCGAGAATGCCACCTGCATGGTTCGACTCAAATCCCTGCATCGTCATCACATCGCGATGCACGCTGCCGTTTTGCGCGATGCTGGCAAAGCCCTCGCCGACTTCGACACCTTTCACCGCATTGATCGACATCATCGCGCTGGCAAGTTCCGCATCGAGTTTTCCGTACACCGGCCCGCCCCAGCCCGGCGGGACGTTGTCCGCGTGCACTGTCACGCGCGCGCCAACCGAGTCGCCGGATTTGCGCAGCGTATCCATGAACATTTCGAGCTCACCGGCCTGCGCCGCGTCGGGCCAGAAAAACGGATTGTCCTCGACCGCATGCCAGTCGAACGCACGCGGCACGACATCGCCAATCTGCGATAGATAACCGCGCACACGGATGTCGAATTTTTCGGCGAGCCATTTTTTTGCGACAACAGCGGCTGCAACCCGCATCGTCGTCTCGCGCGCCGACGACCGCCCGCCACCACGCGGATCGCGGATGCCGTATTTGTGCCAATAGGTGTAGTCGGCGTGTCCCGGACGAAACTGCTCGGCGATCCTGCCGTAATCCTTGCTG
>JBBJNO010000085.1:0-2667 GCA_037720875.1 Luteimonas sp.
CGCGCGCGGGTGAGGGCTGGCCAGTCCCGGCGCTTGAGTGGCGCTGGGCAGATGGAGGTGCCGTACGGCCCTCACATCAGCCAATTCTCGTCGCCAGAGCATGGGCACACTCCCCATGCCGGGTCATTTGATGCCATTTGCATCCGATGGCTTCCATATAACCCGGGATATTGTTAAAATTTCCAGTTCACTGCGCCGGGTCCACATGCCCGGTCGCCAAACAGTTTGGAGAACGCCGTCATGGCGCGTATTTCAGGTGTCAATCTGCCTGCCCAGAAACATGTCTGGGTTGGGCTGCAAAGCATTTACGGCATCGGTCGTACTCGCTCAAAGAAAGTGTGTACGGATGCCGGCGTCACCTTGGCAACCAAGATCCGCGACCTGTCCGAGCCCGAAGTCGAGCGTTTGCGCGCCGAAGTCGGCAAGTACGTGGTCGAGGGCGATCTGCGCCGTGAAGTCGGTATCGCGATCAAGCGACTGATGGACCTGGCGTGCTATCGCGGCCTGCGTCATCGCCGTGGCTTGCCGTTGCGCGGCCAGCGTACCCGCACCAACGCCCGTACCCGCAAGGGTCCGCGCAAAGCCATCAAGAAGTAATCCAAGAAGTAATCCAAGAAGTAATCATTGAGAAGTCCGTGCATGGATGCACGAACTCTTGATCAGGACGATCATCCAAGCTTTCGAGAATAAATCATGGCCAAGCCGGCAGCAGCAAAGACCAAGAAGAAGATCAAGCGCGTCGTCACCGACGGCATCGCGCATGTCCACGCTTCGTTCAACAACACGATCATCACCATCACCGATCGCCAGGGCAATGCGTTGTCGTGGGCGACATCGGGTGGCGCGGGTTTCCGTGGTTCGCGCAAATCGACCCCGTTCGCCGCGCAGGTCGCTGCCGAGAAGGCCGGCAAGGCCGCGCTTGATTACGGCGTCAAGGCGCTGGAAGTCCGCATCAAGGGCCCAGGCCCCGGACGCGAATCCGCAGTCCGTTCGTTGAACAACGTCGGCTACAAGATCATCAACATCATCGACGTCACGCCGATCCCGCATAACGGCTGTCGTCCGCCGAAAAAGCGGCGTGTCTGAGGTTTTCCGTTTTTGCGATCATCCTTGATCGCGAAAGTCAAAAACCGGCCATCCATGGCCGGACTATTGGATAAGAAGCATGGCACGTTATATCGGTCCTACCTGCAAGCTCGCGCGCCGCGAAGGCGCTGACCTGTCGCTCAAGAGCCCGACCCGCGCGTTGGACTCCAAGTGCAAGCTGGAGCAAAAGCCCGGCCAGCACGGCGCGACCATGACCCGCAAGGGCAAGCTGTCCGACTACGCCACCCAGCTTCGCGAGAAGCAGAAGGTCAAGCGTATCTACGGTTTGCTGGAACGCCAGTTCCGCAACTATTACAAGAAGGCCTCGACCAGGAAAGGCAACACCGGCGAGAACCTGCTGCAGCTGCTCGAGACCCGTCTCGACAACGTGATCTATCGCATGGGTTTCGCGGTGACGCGTCCGGCGGCACGCCAGCTAGTGTCGCATCGCGGCATCCTGGTCAATGGCAAGCCGGTCAACCTGCCTTCGTACCAGATCAAGGCGGGCGATGCGATCGCGTTGTCCGAGCGTGCACAAAAGCAGTTGCGCGTGCAGGAAGCGTTGAACGTCTCGTCGCAGATGGACCTCTCGCCAGGCTGGATCGAAGTGGACTCCAAGAAATTCAGCGGCGTGTTCAAGTCGGTTCCGGATCGCGCCGATCTGCCCGCCGATATCAACGAAGCGTTGATCATCGAGTTGTACTCGAAGTAATTCGTTTGTTACGCACCTCCGGCTCGCCCGGGGTTTGCAGGAGAGGTCATACATGTCGGTTAACGCCAATCAAGTGCTGCGCCCGCGCGGCCCCCAGATCGAACGCCTCGCCGACAACCGTGCGAAGGTCGTGATCGAACCGCTGGAGCGGGGCTACGGCCATACGCTCGGCAACGCGCTGCGTCGCGTGCTGTTGTCGTCCATCCCCGGTTATGCAATCACCGAAGTCGAGATCGACGGCGTGTTGCATGAATACACCACGGTCGAGGGCCTGCAGGAAGACGTGCTGGAAGTGCTGCTGAACCTCAAGGATGTCGCCATCCGCATGGGCACCGGCGAGTCTTCGACGCTGAGCCTCAGCAAGCAGGGTCCGGGCGTGGTCACTGCCGCGGACATCAAGACCGACCACAACGTCGAGATCCTCAATCTCGATCACGTGATCGCACACCTGACCAAGGACACGGCGCTCAACATGCGCCTGAAGATCGAGCGCGGCTTCGGCTACCAGCCGGCCACGGCGCGCCGTCGTCCCGATGAGGAAACCCGCACCATCGGCCGCCTGATGCTGGATGCCTCGTTCTCGCCCGTGCGCCGCGTTGCGTATGCGGTGGAGGCCGCGCGCGTCGAACAGCGCACCGACCTCGACAAGCTGGTGCTGGAAATCGAAACCAACGGCACCATCGATGCCGAGGAAGCGGTGCGTACAGCGGCCGACATCCTCACCGACCAGCTGTCAGTGTTTGGCGACTTCACCCATCGCGAGCGCGGCGCTGCCAAGCCGGCGGCGACCGGGGTGGATCCGATCCTGCTGCGCCCGATCGATGATCTGGAACTGACGGTGCGTTCGGCCAACTGCCTCAAGGCGGAAA
>JBBJNO010000085.1:2677-9471 GCA_037720875.1 Luteimonas sp.
ATCTACTACATCGGCGATCTGATCCAGAAGACCGAAGTCGAACTGCTCAAGACGCCGAACCTTGGCAAGAAGTCGCTGACCGAGATCAAGGAAGTACTTGCCCAGCGCGGATTGTCGCTTGGCATGAAACTCGAAAACTGGCCGCCGGCGGGGATTTCCCAGCACGGCATGATGGGTTAAAAAATGTAGGAGCGGCTCCAGCCGCGAGCTTTTCCACAAAAGCAAGAGCTCGCGGCTGCAGCCGCTCCTGCGAAGAGCGAAGCAAGACGGCGCAGTGCGCCACCAATGAGGAAGTAGTCATGCGCCACCAGAAATCCGGACGCAAGTTCAGCCGCACCAGCGCGCATCGCAAGGCGATGTTCGTCAACATGGCTGCGTCGCTGATCAAGCACGAATTGATCCGTACCACGTTGCCGAAGGCGAAAGAACTTCGTCGCGTCGCCGAGCCGCTGATCACCATGGGCAAGACCGACGGTGTTGCCAATCGGCGCTTGGCCATGTCGCGATTGCAGGACAAGGAAGCGGTCGGCACGCTGTTCACGGTGCTTGGCCCGCGTTACCGCGAGCGTCCAGGTGGTTACCTGCGCATCCTCAAGTGCGGTTTCCGCGCTGGTGACAATGCGCCGATGGCCTACGTCGAGCTTGTCGATCGTCCGCAGATGGCGGACGCATCAGCCGAATAAGAAACCAGTTGCATCAGCTCAAGACCCCGGACCGGTTCCGGGGTTTTTTGTTATGGTGAATCGATGAATCCAAATCCCTTCCGCTGGACGTTCCGTGCGCAGTTTCTGCTCGGTTTCGCCATCTGCGCCGGTTTGATTGCGTACGCGCTGTACGTGCAATTCGTGCAGCGCCTGTTGCCCTGTCCGTTCTGCATTTTCCAAAGGCTTGCCTTCGCCGGGCTCGGTGTCGTGTTCCTGGCCGGCGCCTTGCATGCACCTGAACGGCCAACTGGGAGGCGCGCTTACGGCGTGATCGCATTCATCGCCGCGGCGGTCGGCGCGGGCATCGCGGGGCGACATGTCTGGGTGCAGCTTTTCCCGCCACCGATTCCCTCCTGCGGCGCCGGCATGGAGTTCATGCTGCAGACGATGCCGCTGACCGGCGTCATCCGCAAGGTGCTCACCGCATCGGGTGATTGCAGCAACATCGATTGGACCTTCCTGGGTCTGTCAATGCCGGCCTGGTGCCTCCTGTTCTTTGTGGGGCTTGCAGGATGGGCGTTGCACGTGGGACTTCGGCGTCGCTGACCGCAATGGCGCGCTTTCCTGGCGAGCATTGCAGCCATCCCGCATCAGGCGGATGATGCGTCGCAGCATCGCTTGATTACCGGGCACTCTCCAAATCATGTCCAGCTCTGATCGCAATCTCCGTGCCGTCAATGTTCCGATCGACTGGACACCGGCAAGCTGGCGTTCGCGCCCCGCGTTGCAACTACCGACGTATCCCGACGCAAATGCGCTGGCGTCCGCGCTGCAGGAATTGCATGCGCTGCCGCCGCTGGTGACGTCGTGGGAAATCATGGCACTCAAGCAGCAACTCGCCGAGGCGCAGGAAGGCAAACGCTTCCTGCTGCAGGGCGGCGATTGCGCCGAGAGCTTCAGCGACTGCAGTTCCGAGATCATTTCCAATCGATTGAAAGTATTGCTGCAAATGAGCCTGGTGCTGGTGCACGGGCTGCGCTTGCCGGTGGTGCGCGTTGGACGTTTCGCAGGGCAATACGCCAAGCCGCGTTCGACCGATACCGAAACACGCGGCGACATCACCTTGCCGAGCTATCGTGGCGACATGGTCAACGCGCCCGAGTTCACCACCGAAGCGCGTATCCCCGACCCGCGCCGCATGATCAAGGCGCACGCGCGTTCGGCGATGACGATGAATTTCGTGCGTTCGTTGATCGATGGTGGTTTCGCCGACTTGCACCATCCCGAATACTGGGACCTTGGCTGGGTCGGACATTCGCCGCTGGCCGATGAATACCACCAGATGGTCGGCGCGATCGGCGACGCCGTGCGCTTCATGGAAACGCTGTCGGGCGCGCAGGTGCATAACCTCAATCGAGTGGATTTCTACACCTCGCACGAGGCGCTGTTGCTGCCATACGAGGAAGCGCAGACACGGCAGGTGCCGCGGCAGTGGGGCTGGTTCAACCTCAGCACGCATTTTCCCTGGATCGGCATGCGCACCGCTGCGCTGGATGGGGCGCATACCGAATACTTCCGTGGCATCCGCAATCCGGTCGCAATCAAGATCGGGCCGTCGGTCACGCCGGAGCAGCTGCTGAAGCTGGTCGATGTGCTCAATCCCGATGACGAACCGGGCCGACTGAGTTTCATCCATCGCATGGGCGCCGCGCATGTCGCGGAGAAGCTGCCGCCTTTGCTCGACGCGGTGCGTCGCGATGGCCGTCGCGTGTTGTGGATCTGCGACCCGATGCACGGCAATACCGAATCCACCAGCAACGGTTACAAGACGCGGCGCTTCGCCAATATCGGCAGCGAGATCGAGCAGTCGTTCGAGTTGCATGCAGCCGCAGGCACGCGTCTGGGCGGCGTGCATCTTGAACTGACGGGCGAAGATGTGACCGAGTGCACCGGCGGCGCGCGCGATTTGACCGATACCGATCTCGAGCGCGCGTATCGTTCGACCGTCGATCCGCGCCTGAATTACGAACAGGCGCTGGAAACGGCGATGTTGATCGTGCGCAAGCACGCGCAGCTTGCGGTGCCTGCGCCGGCTTGATTGCAGCTGCACAGTAGCGGCATGAATTGCGCACAGCCGCGCTTCGCATGTTCACTTGTAGGGCGGAGTTTGCTCCGCTGCCTTTAATGGCAAGCGCAGCGGAGCAAGCTCCGCCTACAACTGTCAACGCGGTTACGTCGGGGAGTCACCTTGCGGCATGGTAGGCTCCGACGCGTTCCTGTCCGAGACCTATTCATGCTGGCGCTGCGCATTCTTCTCGCCACCGCGATGCTCGCCCTTGCAGGCACTTGCCTGGCCGCTGTCCGCATCATCCCGCAGGAAAGCGGTGTCAAGGTCCGCCTGCGCGGCATCTCCGCAGTGAGCACGGACGTGGCATGGGCCAGCGGCCGTGAAGGGACGGTGCTGCGCACGGTCGATGGCGGCAAGCGCTGGCAGGTGTTCAAGGTGCCTGGTGCGGAGGCATTGGATTTTCGCGATGTCGAGGGTTTCGATGCTGAATCCGCGGTCGTCCTGAGCATCGGAACTGGCGAAACATCACGCGTGTATCGCACCGAAGATGCGGGCAAGACATGGGCGCTCACGTTGCAGAATCGCGATCCCCGCGGGTTCTTCGATTGCATGGCATTCGAGGGCGAACGTGGTTGGATGCTCGGCGACCCGGTCGATGGGCACTTTCAAATCCATGAAACGCACGATGGTGGACGCAGCTGGCGTTTGCTCGCCGATGGGCCGAAAGCCGTGGAAGGTGAAGCGGCGTTTGCCGCCAGCGGCACCTGCATTGCCGTCACTGACAAGACGATCGCCATTGCGACCGGTGGCCAGACTGCGCGTGCACACGTGCGTAATGCGAAAAATATGGAATGGGTTGCCAGTAAACCTGCACGTATCGAAAAAGGCTCACCGCGTGGTTTGTTTTCCATCGCGCGAAGCGGGAGCAAGGCCTTGATGGTCGGCGGTGACTATGAAAAGACGACCGCGACTGGGCTTAGCGCCACCTTGTCGAAAACAGGATTGAAGCAAGCTAAACCGCCGCGCGGATATCGTTCCGGCGTTGCGTGTGCGAACGATGCATTGCCTTGTATCGCCACAGGCCCCAGCGGCACTGATCTGTGGAATGGAAGGAATTGGAACGTGATCTCCGATCAAGGTTACGACGCCATTGATCTCGTCGATGGTGTCGGCTGGGCGAGTGGGGATGCAGGCCGGCTCGCGCGCATTGAAATCAGCGAGTGACCTCGCAAATTTCTGAAGTGCGCCCGGCGCAGGCCCGTGGGTGGTTTTTGGAGGGGCTTCAGTCCCGACGCTTGCAGACTTCCAACGTCGGGGCTGAAGGCCCTCCTGCAAATTGCGATTACTTTGCCTTTGCGGCAGCAGTGGTTTCCAGCGACACCGTCGGCAGGTAACGCGGCGCCTTGCGTGCCTTGGTGGCTTGTTCAAACGCGTAACCCAGTTCGATCAGCCGCGGCTCGCTCCACGCCGGACCCATGAAGACGATGCCCAATGGCAAGCCGAAACTCTGACCCATCGGCACGGTGATGCTGGGCGTCCGCGCGACCGCGGCAGCGCCGTAGCCAGCGCCGGTGAAGTGGTCACCGTTGACCGGATCGATCGGCCAGGCTGGGGACATCGCAGGCGCGATCAGCGCATCGAGGTTCTGCGCCTTCAACGCCGCATCAATGCCCTCGGGTCCGGCCAGGCGCCGTGCCTTGGCGCGCGCATCCGTGTAGGCCTGGTCTTTCAGCGTGCCTTTTGCCTGCGCCCGCTCGAACAGTTCCTGACCGAAATACGGCATTTCCTTCGCGGCGTTCTGCGTGTTGAACTCGATCAGGCCGGCCAATGTCTTGATTGGCGCATCGCTTTTCACCAGATAACTTTCGAGGTCGGCCTTGAATTCGTACAGCAGCACTTCGAATTCCGCGTCATCCCATTTTCCTGCCGTGGCAATGTCCGCATCGACCACGACCGCGCCCGCCGCCTTGATCGCGGCAATCGCGCGCTCGAACTCGGCATCGACATCCGGGTGATAACCCATCGATTTGCGCACCACGCCGATGCGTGCGCCCTTCAATCCATCCTTGTTCAAGCGTGCCGGGTAATCGAACACTGCGCGCTCACTGCTTTCGGTGGTGGCGATGTCCGCATCGTCGCGACCTGCGATTGCGGCGAGCAACAACGCCGCATCCGCCACCGTGCGTGTCATCGGCCCCGCCGTGTCCTGGCTGTGCGAGATCGGGATGATGCCGCTCCGGCTGACAAGACCGACCGTAGGCTTCAGGCCGACCAGGCCGGCGACGGCAGCGGGGCAGATGATGCTGCCATCGGTTTCCGTGCCGATGCCTGCGGCCGCGAGGCTTGCCGCGATCGCGCTGCCCGTGCCCGAACTCGACCCGCAGGGATTGCGGTCGAGTGCGTACGGGCTCTTGGTCTGCCCGCCGCGTCCGCTCCAGCCGGAGGTCGAACGCGACGAACGGAAGTTGGCCCACTCGCTGAGGTTGGTCTTGCCGAGAATCACCGCGCCCGCGCCGCGCAGCCGCTTGACCAGGAAGGCATCGGACTTCGGGCGATGATTCGCCAGCGCCAGCGAACCCGCGGAATTCACCATCGGTGTCGCATCGATATTGTCCTTCAACAGGATCGGCACCCCGTGCAAGGGGCCGAGCACCGTGCCGGCCTTGCGTTGTGCATCGCGTGCGTCGGCTTCCTTCAAGGCGTCGGCATTGAGTTCGATGACGGCATTGAGGGTTGGCCCCGCATCGTCGATGGCGGCAATGCGATCGAGATAGGCCTGCGTCAGCACACGACTGCTGAGCTCACCGTTCGTCATCCGCGCCTGCAGCGTGGTGATGTCGGTTTCCTCGAACGCGAATTCTGCGGCGACAGTGTCTGTTTTCGGTATTGCCGGTTCGGGCGAGCGGGCCGCGCGATCGCACGCCGGCAGGAGCAACAACGAAGCAGCCATCATCAGCAGCAGCAGTCTCATCGTGATCATCCCCGGCAGTCGAATGGAAGTCGGCAGGATAAGCGATGGAAGTGGGGCGATTGCGGCGAACGCGCTCAGCGACGGCGGCGGACGATATCCCGGGCCAGCACCCAGACCACCAGCACGTTGATGGCTACCACGAGGATGGCCAACCAGCCCGGATACCGGATCAAGGCATAAAGATCGAATGGCAGGTAGATCGCCGCGGCCAGGCAGCCCAGCCACGACGCCCATGCCTTGAAGCGCCACAATCCCCAGGCCTCGATCAGATGGACCACGCCATAGGCAAGGAACACCGCGGCCGTGATGTGGACCGAGTCCGGATTGATCTTCTGCGCCAACAACGCCAGTGCGCCGTGGTGCGGATCGAACTGGAACCGTGCGATCAACTCATGCACGAATTGCTGCAGCGGCCTGGGGCCGAGCACTTCCAGCCCACTCGCGGCCAATACCGCGAGCGTGCCCTTGACCGCTTCCACGATGGCGATCGCATGCAGGCCCGGATGGTGATGCGGATCCGGGTCGTAGTGATCGCCAGCAGCGGGGATCACAATTACGCCGCGCGGCTGGCGCGCTTGCGGTCGTTTTCGGTGCGCTGCTTCTTGCGAAGACGAATTTGCTTGGGCGTGATTTCCACCAGCTCATCGTCATCGATGAATTCCAGCGCCTGCTCCAGCGACAGCTTGATCGCGGGCACCAGGCCTTCGTCGATGTCCTTGCCGGCCGCACGGAAGTTGGTCAGCTGCTTGCCGCGCAGGGCATTGACGGTGAGGTCGTTGTCCTTGGAGTGGATGCCGACCAGTTGCCCTTCGTAGATTTCCTCGCCCGGCTCGATCAGCAGGCGGCCGCGTTCCTGCATCGCGACCTGCGCATAGGCCGGCGAGGAGCCGGTCGCGTTGGAAATCAGCACGCCGTTCTGACGCTGGCCGATGTCGCCTTCGCTGCGCGGACCGTAGTGATCGAACACATGGAATAGCAAGCCGGTGCCAGCGGTAATCGTGCGGAACTCGGTCTGGAACCCGATCAGCCCACGTGCCGGGATCATGAAGTCGATGCGCACGCGGCCCTTGCCGTCGGGTTCCATGTTGGTCAACTGCGCCTTGCGCTCGCC